>NZ_JASONN010000003.1:0-195388 GCF_030217285.1 Pauljensenia sp. UMB3104
TCACCAACTACATCACCCGAGCACTCCTCGAAACAGGAGGATTCAAACCCCAACTACACCCCCAATTATGAAGAGCCACTAATCTTTTCAATGATGACTTGACGCTCACTTTGACGGAGGGCTATCCTGATCTGTTACTGCTGACCGAGTCGTAAGGGGAGACAGTTGTCCGGTGGAATCGTGTGGGATGCGGACGAAGTGTCTCGTGCCGTCAACATCCTGGAGTACTCGAGCGAGAGTGTCGCCTCTGAGACTCTCGAAGCACCCAGCGGCGCTGGGAGTAATGAAGCGGATCTGGCAGCGAAGATCGAGAAGATCAATAAGGTCATCCAGATGGCTTCCTTCTGCTCTCTAGCTGTCGCTCACGGTCTGACTGCCGCATCTGAAGCTTTTGCTGCAACCGACAATGACGAAGCAACAAACTTCTTTGCGTTGCGCGAGTATCAGTATCGGTCGAACAGAGGCGCATGATGACTACCGGTGACGACGCAGGACAGTATGGAGTCTCGTTTTCCATGCCGTTTCTCATCGATGTTGATGCTCTCTTCGCGTTCGAGGAACAGTGCTCACTGAGTGCGGGGGCGTTGCGCCGCGCTGACGGTGACGCGATTCAAGCTTCATCCATCATTACCCAGCAAGAGGCTCTTCTTGTCGAAGATTGCCGACGTGACCTTCAGGTCACGTCAAACGTGTGCGAAGAGGCATCCAATGATCTGAATACCCTCAAGAACGCTGTGTCGGAGTTCGCTTGGTCGATGCGATCAGTACGTGACGAGTACCTAGGAATCGCGCAGACCGCAAGAGACTGCGGACTGCTGGTTGACGGTGACACGGTGATCCTTTTCGATGAAGATGTGGAGGACTGCGCGCATAGTTTTGAGGAGCTGCGCGCGCAAGCGGAGGTTCAGCGTCTCAACTATGAGCGTGCCGAGTACGTATTTTCACTCGCACTAGACGACCTCAAAGTAGATGTCTATGAACAATGGATTGAACCCGTTTTCAACGGACTCAAAAGCCAGTTCGTTTTGGACGATGAGCACCCATATGCCAATTTACTTCCCTACACAATGGGAGCCACCGATCTTCTCGGTCAGACTGCATCCGCGGCCACGATTCAGCTCAACAAAGGGCTCTACCAGCCGCCTGCAGAATTTTTCGCCACGGGCGACCTATCGAACTGGAAGTTCATACCAACAGGAACACAGGTAACGGAACCCGTTGGAACCCGAACGATAGCCCCCGTCTTGGGAAAGGCCGGAAAGGTTGCCGGCGTCGCGGGGGCGGTCGTCGACGGCGGTATCACTGCTTATGACACGTATCAAACCGATACCGAGCAGCACCCCGAATGGAGCGAGGGGCATAAGGTCGCGCGAGCTGGAGTGAAGGGAAGCTTGACAGGGTTGGGCACATGGGGAGGCGCCTGGTTAGGAGCCAAAGGCGGTGCCGCCATTGGCGCTGTCGTCTCGGGGCCCTTCGCACCCGTTGGCGCGGTCGTCGGCGGCCTAGTCGGCGGCGTCATCGGCGGGGTGGCTGGCCATTACCTAGGGGCAGAAGCCGGAGACCTGGCCAATGACGCTATCGTCGAGCCAATTAATGAAGGATAATCATATGAACGAAAATCTTAAACTGGCAATTTTCGGGATCAGTGTGGGAGTATTCGGAATGGCAGTGTGGTATGCGGAGATGTTTACAGACATTAAGACCGCAAACCTCTGGCGCCGAATGAACGGTAAAGGAAAGATCGGCAGAAACTACGCGGCAGTTGGCGCACCTGCAATGGCTTGCGTTTTCTTTTTTACTGGCGTTTCAGGCATCATTAGATACTCTAATTTGCCTAGGACATGGCTCACATGCGTCGCCGCGATAGTATTATTCGCCGCTTCAATCACTCTGATCGGACTGCTACCCATCAACTTCCCTAATTTCATATACCCCGATTGGCAGTACGCCAAGCGCCATGGGCTCTTAGACGACGATGGCAACATCGACCAACAGGCGTGGACACACCACCACGCCAACAAAAATGATCTATGGTGATGAACGGCAACGATACCCCTCAGGCAGGTGTTATTGGCCTTGTCGGCGGCGTCATCGGCGGGGTGGCTGGCCACTATTTTGGAGAATATGTTGGTGATGCGATAAACGATCAGGGTGTAGATCGTATCGCAACGAGCATGGGAGAGAACCGCGCATGAGAGAACAACTATTCGGTATTCTATGCGCTTTGTTTATTGGTGTTCTTGGCGTTGTCACTTGGTATGCTGAAATGTTCACCGACAACAAGGCCGCCGCGCTATGGCGTCGCATGAACGGAGAAGGTCGCATCAGCAAGAACTGGGCAGCTATTGGATCTCCAGCTCTTACGTCTATCGCGTTTATCTATATTCTTCTTACGCTCATTGAAAAGCATGCCCCCGACTGGCTTACCTTTAGCCTCGCATGCTTGATGATGCTCCTCCTCCTCATAATTCTCATTGGCCTTCTACCCATCAAGTTTCCCCGGTGGGTCTACGCCGATTGGCAGTACGCCAAGCGCCATGGGCTCTTAGACACCGATGGCAACATCGATCAGGAGGCATACGAGAAACACACAAAAGGCAAGGGATTCTGGTGAACGAGCAGGTAACGATGGCCCTTTCCTCGGGATGGAGGTTCCTCACCCCGGAGGAATACGCACAGCTCGGTCCCCTGGCAGATGATCCCAGCGTTCGCCTCGTCGCCGTTGCTCAGACAAAAGATGCGGGCAACGTTCCGACCTTCGTGGTGACCGGCGGAGCGCTCAACACCGACGCGAGCGACGACGACGTCTACGCGGACACCATCAGGCAGGTGGAGGAAGCATTGCCTGGATTCCAGCTTATTGACGACTTCGCGTGGCCGGTTGCACCGCACGGCGCCCGCTGGCGCACCGGCGTGTACATTCTCGAAATTGTCTCTCTGACACTCAGCCAGCTCACGTGGATCACACGCACTGCGCCCACGACGCAGCAACCGCCGCAGCGTTTCCTGTGGACCGCGACGTGTACGTGCCCCAGCGTTCTATTCCCAATGGTCATCGATGATTTCATCACGATGGCTCAAACCCTGGAGGTGGCGCCGTGAGCGACCATCCAATCGAAAGCGACTCCTCGGATCAGATTATCGTCACCGTTGAGCAGGCCGATGCCCTGCTCGAGATGATTGCCAGTGAGGAGAATGCCGGGCGCATTTCAAGCGCCGCACTCTCCAGCGGACTGGTGTCACTCGGGTTGGCCGGCGCCAACGGCTTGGCCGGCGATGCCGCACGAATCCTCGAACCTGTGCGCACCGCGCGCGCCCGAATCGTTATCCGCGTCGTATCCCCCAGCATGCGCGGCGTCGTACGCGACTGGAGGATCTGGCCCACAATGCCGCGTTCCGTCGTGATGCGTTCCGATGTGGACGGCGTGCACTTCAGTCAGGTGGACTACTGCGAGGTCCCACACATCACAGCCCTTGCCTCCCTGCTGCACGCAGGCCCCACCATCCATGACGGGCCTCCTTACATTCCCGCGGATTTCGTCGCTGCGATTCGTTCCCTGGATGCACAAGGCGCCCAGGATGTACTCAACGATCTCGTGACATATGGTCCCGCGGAGTCACACTTCGCCCAGGACTGTGTCTCGGGGCGTTGGAGCGTCGTGACTTGCGTACGCGAACAGATACGGCGTCGACAGTGGCGGACGGGACAGCACGTCGACTGCTTTGTCACCGACCACATGCACGCGCAAATCCACGCGCCGCTCGACGACAAGGCTCTCGCACGAATGCCGTCGCACCCGGTGCTGGATGCGCCGCCTCGCGCAGCAATCTGGGCAATGCTGATGGGGCTACTCGCTCCCTAGCGTCTGCCCGCTGAACACCCGGTACCCACTGCCAGCACAGCAAGACTCCCCCACGAGCCGGATTCATCGACAGCTCATCGCCCTGTTGCTCGTGCGCATCCGCCGCGCGGGCCTGGACGAGGCCGTGGCCGACTTCAGCGGCAACGAGTGAGTCAGCGGTCCTGACACATGCGTCGTGGGGGGCGGAGCCGAGCGGCTCCGCCCCCCACGCTGTGTAGTGTCAGACCCTAGGGAGAGTCTTCCTTGTCTTCCTCTTCGCCGGTTTCCCCCTCGTTTCCCTCGTCGGGCCACTGTTCACTGAGGGGATCGGGGTAGGTGGGATACCAGTCGGCAGGATAGCGGATCGGTAACAGGCCGCCGACCATGACGATCCCGGCGACGATCTCAAGGGCAGTGAGCCCGAAAAGCGCCCGTGGCGAGGCACCGTAGTAGGCCACTACCTTGATGAAGGCGGCGAGGTAGCACAGGCACAGAAACGCCGGGATGCAAATCGCGCGCACATTCTTGGAGACCTGGCTGTTGATGTTCGCGTTGCGCCAGGCGACGCCGATTCGGCCGGTTGAGTTCGTCTCCACCCACAGGATGGCAGCGAGCAAGATCCACAGGCCGAAGAGGCACAACGATGTGACGATGCTGTCTTGCATGGGCCCCTTTCGTGTCTCTACTCATGTGGGTTGTCGGACCAGTGTGAGGGCGCATGGGGCTGTGGCCTGGCATTGCCAGAGCTTCCAGGGCCTCCCAATGGCGAACGAGGACGCGTTAACGGGTGCGCACCCTCCGGTGCGCGCCCGCCTTTTCAAGCAATAGCCTCAGTCCCTCGGGCCCGAGGCAGCGCCGGGAGCCGGAGGCTGAGTCCACAGGCCGCGAGCCTTCAGGAAGTCGCGCAGGAAGACGGGGCGGTCGGTGATGATGCCGTCAACGCCGACCTCGAGGAGGCGCAGCACGTCGGCCACCGTGTTGATGGTCCACACGTGCACGGCCAGGCCCAGGGTGTGGGCGGTGGCAACGAAACGCTCGTCGACGACGCGGATGGGGCCCTGGTGCATGGGGACCTGGGCGGCGATGGCACCTTGACGAGGGCCGGGCACGTGCCACCAGGCGGGGTTCGTGGCGCTCTTCGCGGCGCCCACGAGGCGCACGACGGCCTCGGTACCGAGAGACGTGGCGACCGCGCGGGCCGGGTCCGAAGCGGCCGTGTCGCGCACGGCGCGCAGGCGCGGCTCGGAGAAGGAGGCAACCAGCACGCGGTTAGCCGCACCATGGTCGGCGATGACATCGAGGAGCGGCCCCTCAACGCCCGGCTCCTTCGCGTCGATATTGAAGTACATATCCGGGAAGGCCTCGAGAACCTGCGCAAGCAGAGGAATCTGCTCGCCGGAGTCACGGTGGCGCAGCTTCGACAGCTCGCGCCACGTCATCTGGGCGATCGCGCCGGTCCCGTCGTAGCAGCGATCCACGGTCTCGTCATGGCAGAGGACGACCTTGCCGTCGGCGGTGATGTGAGCGTCGGTCTCCACGTGGCGGATCCCGGCCTCGTACGTGTGCGCGAAGGCGCTCATCGTGTTTTCGGGCGCCTCTTCACTGCCGCCGCGGTGGGCGAAAATGATGGGTCCCTGACGCATCGTGACGGGCATCATGAGCAAGACTCCTGTCCGAGATAAACAGCTTTGTTTGTCTGCATCCACGCGTCCGGGTCCACGGGGGTGTCCGAGGAGTCGTGGATTTCGAAGTGCAGGTGGGGGCCCGTCGACCAGCCGTTGTTGCCAACCGCGCCGATAACCTGCCCGGCGGTGACGGTGTCGCCGACCTTCACCTTAATTTTGTTCATGTACTGGTGCAGGTAGGCGGAGTGGAAGACGGTGCCGTCGGACTTCGTGTGCTTGATCTGCACGTAGGCGCCCGAGCGCGAGTTCTCCGCGACCTCTTCGACGACGCCGCCGTACACGGCCGTAATGGGGGTGTCGAGCGGGGCTGCCATGTCGATACCCTCGTGGGCCAGGAGCTGGCCGGAGACGGGCGAAATACGCATCGTGAAGGGCGACGTGATCGTGTAGGACCCCTCCGGCAGCGGCCAGTAGATCGTGTCGGCAACGACGCGCACGTTGCGGTTGCCGTCCGCGCCGTTGCCCGACGCGCAGCCGGTGATAGACACGGGGGCCTTCGCCTTGGCGCGGGAGTTCGCGGTGAGGGTGCCGTCCAGGGCGGTGGCCTGGGGCAGCGCGGAGGACACGGCCCAGCTGGGTCCGCCCACCGAGGTGCCGAAAGCACGCGCGGGCACGGTCAAGGACGAGTCAGAGCCGACGCGTCCCGTCATGGGCACCGCGATCGTCGTGCCTGCCAGGCCCAGGACGAGGAGGGCACGCAGCACGTAGCCCACGGGGTGGACGTTTCGGCGTCGGCCAGCGGACGAGGCCGGGGCCTCGCTCCCGGGTTCGGCCTCGTTCTCGGATTCGATACTCCCCTCGGGTTCGCCCGCGCTCTCGGGTTCGCCCGCGCTCTCGGGAGCGGCCATGGGCGAGGCCGGGGCGGCCTCGTCGAGTGCGGCCTCGTCAGGCGTGACCGCGGCGCGAGGGGGCGGCGGCGCAGCGGGATCCAGGTCGAGCGGAATCGCCGCGGTAATCGGGGTCTCCTGGGAGTCCTCTCCGCTCTCGGAGCGCGCGGCGCGCAGCTGCGACCGCTTCGGCAGCGGGCATTCGATGTCGCTCACGCTCTCCCCCTTGTCTGTGTTCGTCACGAAGTTTTGACCTCGACCTAATGTACCTTGCGGATCGCGGCTCGTCACGGGCGCTGGAGAACGTCTCGGACTTCGCCGACCAGTAGCTCGAGGATGTCTTCGAGGAAGAGGATGCCGACGACGGCGCCCGCATCGCGCACGAGGGCGCAGTGCACGCCGGTGCGCTGCATGTGGCGCAGTGCGTCTTCGACCTGGTCGTCGGCGGACACGGCCTCGAGGCGTCGGATGCGCCACGGGGTGATCGGCTGCTCGCGATCCTCACCGGTGGCGTACAGGACGTCTTTGAGGTGCACGTAGCCGACGATGGAACCGTCGTCGCCGGCGATCGGGAAGCGCGAGTAGCCCGTGTGGGCGACCTGTTCTTCCACGTCTGCCGGTGTGGCACCCTCGGGCAGGACGATGAGCTTGTCGAGGGGGACCATCGCGGTCCCGGCCGTCTCCTCGGAGAATTCCAGGGTGCCGCTGAGCAGGCCCAGCTCGTCGGTCAGCACGCCCTCCTCCTGCGAGGCGACGACGATCGATGCGACCTCCTCGATCGTGTAGGAGGCCGAGATTTCCGAGCGCGGCTCGTAACCGGACAGGCGCACGAACCAGTTCGCAAAGCGATCCATGGCCTCGATAATCGGGCGCAGGACGTGGCCCAGTCGCACGAGGACGGGCGCGAGGATCAGCAGCATGCGCACGGGGGCGGCGATCGAGATGTTCTTCGGGACCATCTCGCCGAAGACAACGTGGCAGAAGAGAACGACGACGAGGGCGGCGGCGAAGCCGACGACGTGGCTGGTCGCCTCGGGCGCGCCCAGGCGCTCGAGCGGCGACTCGACGAGGTGGGCGATCGCGGGCTCGGCGACGACGCCCAGGGTCGTGGACGCGACCGTCACGCCGAGCTGACAGATCGCCAGCATGAGGGACACGTGCTGCAGCGCGTACAGCGCAGCGGCCGCACCGCGCGCACCCTCGTCGGCGAGAGGCTCGACCTGCGAGCGACGCGTCGAGGTGACCGCGAACTCGCCGGCGACGAAGAAAGCGTTGACGGCCAGCAGGGCCACGGTGATGGCGAGACCAACTCCCACGCTCACAATGACACCTCCTCTTCCTCGGCCTCGGGGGCGGGCGTGATCGCCACCTGAGCGACGCGCCGTCCCTGCATCTGGGTGACCTCGATACCGATGCCGTCCACGCTCACGCGCGATCCGACGACCGGAATCTCGCCCAGCTCGTTCATAACGAGGCCGCCAATCGTGTCGTAGGGGCCATCCTCGGGCAGGTTGATGTCCGTGCGGCGCGCGAGCTCGTCGGGGCGCAGCGTGCCGGGCACGAGGAACGTGCCGTCGGGGCGCGGGCGGATGCCGAGGCGACGCTGGTCATGCTCGTCGGAGACCTCGCCGACGATCTCCTCGACGACATCCTCGAGGGTGACGATGCCCGACACGCCGCCGTACTCGTCGACGACGACGGCCATCTGCAGGCCCTCGTCGCGCAGCTGGACCATGAGGGGGCCGATCGGCACGGTCTCGGGAACCGAGGGCGCGTCGGTCATGAGAGACGAGGAGATGACGGGGACCTCGGCGCGACGATCGGCGGGCACAGCGACCGCGCGGCGCAGCGAGACCAGGCCGAGGATGTCGTCGGAGTCGTCCCCGATCACCGGGAATCGGGAGTGTCCGGTTTCGCGGGCCAGGTCAAGCACGTCCTGGGCGCTGTCACCCTCGCTGAGGGTGTGCAGGCGGCCGCGGTCGGTCATGACGTCGGCGGCGCTGAGGGTGGACATGCGGATCGTGTTGACGAAGAGGTCGGCCGTGGACATGTCGAAGGTGCCTTCTTCGACGGAGTGCTCGACGAGGGCGGCCAGCTCGGAGGCGGAGCGCGCCGAGGAGATCTCCTCCTGGGGTTCGATGCCCATGCGGGCGAGCACCCAGTTCGCGGTCCCGCCCAGCACCCAGATGACGGGGCGGGCGATGACGGTGAAGGCCATCTGGAAGGGGACGACACGCACGGCGGTGGCCAGGGGGTGGGCCAGGGCGAGGTTCTTGGGGACGAGCTCGCCGAAGAGCATCGAGAACACGTTGATGAACGCGGCGGCCACGAATGCCGCGATGCCGGTCGCAAGCCCCCAGGCGAGGCCGACCGATCCGAGCAGGTCCTGCAGCAGGTCCGCCAGCGCGCTCTGCGTCGTATAGCCGAGCAGGATCGTGGTCAGCGTGATGCCCACCTGCGCGCCGGACAGCTGGGTGGACAGCGTGCGGGTTGCGCGCAGGACGGAGGCGGCCCCTCGGTCCCCTTCCTCGGCCTTCTTGTCGAGGACCGCCTGATCGACCGCGACGAGCGAGAACTCAGCGGAAACGAAGACGAAAGTGCCAGCGGTCAGGACGATACCGAGCAGAAGCATGAGGGCGGTCGTCATCGCGTGCCCCCCTCAACGAGGCCGGGGCGCCTCGCGGGTACGCGCGCGGAAAAGGGGTGAGAAAGAGCGGCGATAAAGCCGGCAGTGTCGCAGTCCATGATGGTTACAGTCTAGCCGCCCAGCCCGCCTCTCCCAGCGCGCATTTCCACACACCGCGGGGCATGTGCCAACAATCATTCTTCAACGGACCAAAGACCCTTGAAGTACACGCCAAAGGTATACCAGGTTTCGTGAAGACGATCACGCGGCGGTACGATTGTCAAGGTATGGCCGCGCAGGATTTGCCCATGCGCGCGGCGCGACACTTACGGAGGAATACGTGCCCACTCCCACCGCTTCCCAGCCCGATCCGCAGTGGTACATCGCAAAGATGCGAGACCTCTACGAGCGCGATCCACAGCTCCTGGATCCCTCCTGGCGCGCCTATTTCTCCACCGAGTCCGCTCCCCCACAGCTGCGCGCCAAGCGTCCCGACATCCCCGAGGGCGCTCCCTCAACGCCGGAGCCGGCCCCGGCCTCGTCGGCCCATGCCGCACCCCCAGTTGACCACGTCGCCCCCGTGACGGTCACCCCGCCGACCCTCGACATCGAAGAGGACGGACCCGAAGCGGCCGCCACCCAGCACGCACCCATCGTCTCCGTGACCCGCTCGGACCTGCCGCCCGCCCCACCCGCCGCCGTCGCGGAGGCCACCAGCCCCTACACGCGCCAGCAGCACGGGCGCGCCGCCTTCACGCTCTTCCAGGGCGCCCCCTCGCACGACGAGCTCCACATCCTCAAGTCCGCCGCGCGCGCGACCGCAAAGCACATGGAGACCTCGCTCTCCATCCCCACGGCCACCTCCCAGCGCCAGATCCCGGCCAAACTCCTCATCGAAAACCGTGCCCTCATCAACGCGCACCTGGCGCGAACGGTCGGCGGCAAGGTCTCCTTCACCCACCTCATCGGCTACGCGCTGGTGGAAGCACTGTGCGAGATGCCCGACCTGAACGTGCGCTACACGATCGAAGGCGGCAAGCCCGCCGTCGAGCAGCTCGCGCACATCGGCTTCGGCCTGGCCATTGACGTGGCCGACGCGCAGGGCAACCACTCCCTGAAGGTCCCCGTCATCCACGACGCTGACACCCTGACCTTCGCGGAGTTCGTCGACGCCTACCAAGACCTCGTCGCGCGCGCCCGCAACGCGACGCTGACGACCGCCGACTTCCAGGGCGCCTCGGTCACCCTGACGAACCCGGGCACGCTGGGCACCACCACCTCCGTGCCGCGCCTCATGGTCGGCCAGGGCCTCATCATTGGCGTGGGCGCCACCGACTACCCGGCGGAGTTCCGCGGCGTCTCCCCCAAGCGCCTGGCCGCCCTCGGCATCGGCAAGACGATGTTCTTCTCCTCCACCTACGATCACCGCATCATCCAGGGCGCGGCATCGGGCCGCCTCCTGGCCCTCGTGGATGCCAAGCTCTCGGGCCGCGACGGCTTCTACGAGCGCGTCTTCACCTCGATGCACGTGCCCGCGCGCCCCTACGCGTGGGAAGCGGACTACGACTACGACCCGAACCACGAGAAGGGCAAGCCCGCGCGCATCGCGGAGCTTATCCACGCCTACCGTTCGCGCGGACACCTCGCCGCCGACACGGACCCGCTGGCCTACCGCGTGCGACGCCACCCCGACCTCGATATTTCGTCCTACGGCCTGAGCGTGTGGGACCTGGATCGTCCCTTCCCCACGGGCGGTTTCGGCGGCTCCGACCAGATGCTGCTGCGCGACATCCTCACGCGCCTGCACGACACCTACACGCGTACGGTCGGCATCGAATACATGCACATTCAGGATCCCGAGCAGCGCGCCTGGGTCCAAAAGCGCATCGAGCGCCCCTACGAGGCCCTCTCCCCCGAGGCACAGCGCCACATCCTGGGCACTCTCATCCGTGCCGAGGCCTTCGAGGAGTTCCTGCAGACCAAGTTCATGGGCCAGAAGCGCTTCTCGCTTGAGGGCGGCGAGTCCCTGATCCCGCTGCTCGACCACATCCTGGCCGACTCGGCGCGCACCGGCATCCACGAGGTCGCCATCGGCATGGCGCACCGCGGCCGCCTCAACGTGCTCGCCAACATCGCGGGCAAGTCCTACGCGCAGATCTTCGACGAGTTCGAAGGCAACTACATGCCTAACTCCGTCCAGGGTTCGGGCGACGTCAAGTACCACCTGGGCACGTGGGGTGTCTACTCCCTCGACGACGGCCTGGCCACCAAGGTCTACATGGGCGCCAACCCCTCGCACCTGGAGGCCGCCGACGGCGTCCTGGAGGGCATCGTGCGCGCCAAGCAGGAGCACCTGGGAGACCCGGACCTGCCGATCATCCCGATCCTCATCCACGGCGACGCGGCGTTCATCGGCCAGGGCGTCGTCCAGGAGACCCTCAACCTCTCCCAGCTGGAGGGCTACAAGACCGGCGGCACAATCCACATCATCGTCAACAACCAGATCGGCTTCACGACCGGCCCGACGCAGGGCCGCTCGACCGGATACGCGACCGACCTCGCCAAGGGCCTACAGGTCCCGATCCTGCACGTGAACGCAGACGACCCCGAGGCCGTCATCCGCTGCGCGCACCTGGCCTTCGAGTACCGCAACGCCTTCCACAAGGACGTCATCATCGACATGGTGTGCTACCGCCGTCGCGGTCACAACGAGGGCGACGACCCGTCGATGACGCAGCCCGTCATGTACTCCCTCATCGACCGCATCCCCTCCACGCGCGCCGTGTACATCCGCGGCCTCGTGGGTCGCGGTCAGCTCACCGAGGACGAGGCCCGTCAGTCGATCGCCCAATACGAGGCGGAACTCGGGCGCATCCTCGAGGAGACCCGCGCGGGCGGTGCTTCTTCCGTGTCCGAGGTCAACCCGGGCAGCCGCACGCACGACCCCGCGCTCACCGCCGGCGTCGGCGAGGCCGGGGAGTCCCCCGACGGGGAATGGACCATGCCGGAGTCCCAGATGCCCGGAACCGGCATGATGATCGGCTGGACGTCGGCGGCCCCCGCCGAGCAGCTGCGTCGCATTGGCCGCGCACACACGCGCTTCCCCGAGGGCTTCGAGCCGCACCCGAAGCTGCGTCAGCTGTGCGAGCGCCGCCTGGAGATGGCGCTGGGCAACAAGCCGATCGACTGGGGCTTTGCGGAGCTCCTCGCATTCGGCACGCTCCTCATGGAGGGCACCGGCGTGCGCCTGTCCGGTGAGGACGTGGGCCGCGCGACCTTCGTGCAGCGTCACGCGATCCTGCACGACGCGAATGACGGACGCGAGTTCACCCCGCTGCGCTTCCTCACTGAGAACCAGGCGCGCTTCGACGTGTGGAACTCCCCGCTGAGCGAATACGGCGTGCTGGCCTTCGACTACGGCTACTCGGTGGAGAGCCCCGAGACCCTGACGATCTGGGAGGCACAGTTCGGCGACTTCGCGAACGGCGCGCAGACCGTCATCGACGAGTTCGTGTGCTCGGCCGAGCAGAAGTGGGGCCAGCGTTCCTCGCTCGTCATGCTCCTGCCCCACGGCTACGAGGGCCAGGGACCCGACCACTCGAGCGCGCGCATTGAGCGCTACCTGCAGCTGGCCGCCCAGGACAACATGTGGATCGTCCAGCCCTCCACGCCGGCGAACCACTTCCACATGCTGCGCACGCAGGCCTACAAGCGCCCGCGCAAGCCGCTCATCGCGTTCACGCCCAAGCAGCTGCTGCGCCTGTCGGCGGCGTCCTCCCACATTGAGGAGTTCACGTCGGGCGGTTTCCAGCCCGTCATCGGGGACACCACGATCACCGACCCCGCGTCGGTGACGCGCGTTCTGCTGTGCTCCGGCCGCCTCTACTACGACCTCGCGAAGGAGCGCGAGCACCGCGGCGACACGTCGACGGCCATCATCCGACTGGAGCAGCTCTACCCGCTGCCCGAGGCCGAGCTGGCCGAAGTCCTCGCCCAGTACCCGAACGCGTCGGTGACGTGGGCGCAGGACGAACCGCGCAACCAGGGCGCGTGGCCGCACCTGGCGCTCAACCTCTTCCCGTCGCTGGGACGCCCGGTCCGCGTGGTCTCGCGTCCCGAGTCCGCGACGACCGCCGCGGGACGTGCCTCGCTTCACAAGGAGCAAGCAGCTACCCTTATTGCGCAGGCCTTCGAAGGCTAAGAGGGACCGCGCGCATCATCTGGGTGCGCGCGGGAGGCACAGGAAAGGAACACCATGCGGATCTGCTTCATCGGAGACGAGCTCGTCGCCGGCGTCGGCGACCCCCGAGGCCTCGGCTGGGTCGGTCGCGTCAACGCTCACTCGACCTTCGATCTGCCCGCCACGTTCCTGACCCTCGCCGTTCCCTCTGAGACGACGAAGCAGATGGCCGCGCGCTGGGAGGCCGAGGTCCTGCCGCGCCTGGCCGAGGGCGAGCCCCACGGCCTCGTCATCGGTGTGGGTCCGGGCGACGTCGCGGCCGGCATCTCGACGGCCCGCTCACGCCTGAACCTGGCCAACATCACCGACCGGGCGACCGCGCTGGGTATCCCCAGCTTCGTGGTCGGTCCCCCGCCGCTCGCGGGCGTGGACTCCGGTTCGCTGAAGGCCCTGTCCTCCTCGTGCTCCGAGGTGTGCGCGCGCCGAGGCATCCCCTTCGTCGACTGCTACACGCCGCTGGTCGCACACGACCAGTGGTTCGAGGACATGGCCGCCTCCCTCGCCCGCGGAGGGGACGGCCAGACCCTGCCCGGCCAGGCCGGCTACGCCCTCATGGCGTGGATCGTCCAGCACCAGGGCTGGTACGAATGGACGGGAGCGACCCCGGCGGACGTGTGAGCGCAGGAGGAATTGAGCATGTATCCGCGCCGTTCGCGTTTCTCCCCTCAGATACGTCCGGGCACCGCCCGTCAACAGCGCGCCATGACCATATGGGCCTACGTGTTCCTCGCGTCCATAGGCGTCATGTTCGCCGCGTTTGTTCTGTCCGGTAATTTCGGTGTCCATGAGTTGATCTGCGTGATGATCGGCTCTGGCGCAGAGGTGGTCCTCGGCATCTGCTGCTTTGTGGCCCTCCCAACGCTCGTTCACGCAATGCGCGATGCACTGCAGGGACCGGGCGACAGCCGCCCAGCAATCGGCACATTCATCATGATTGCCGCCGCAGCACTCATCGGAACGACGATGGTCGTCATGGGTGGTGGGGCCTTCGCAGAAGGCTACGAAGATGCCCGCCAAGGCCCCCAGACGAAGGCCGTCACAAGCTGCGAAAAATACTTTACAGTGACCGAACACGGGCGTCGCGGCAGCAAATACTACCGCAACTATTTTACTCTCCATTTTGACGATGGAACGTCACGCCGCTTTGAGGTCACGACGGACACAGAAGGTGAGTTTGCGCAGCCGACGAGCCCCTACTACGCCGTCTATCAGGCCTGCGTCGCCCGCCCTGCCACCACCTCGATCGTCGTCGACTACTACCCGCGCAGTGGGATCATGAAGGCCATCCGTGAGGCGTGACGCGAACGCGCCCCGGCCTCGTCCATCCCACACACATCAGTGAGACTATGAGCAACCAGTACCCCATCTCTCCCCCGCCAGGTCCCGTCAACCGCCCCCCGGCCTCGTCGATGATCGAGCGCCTGCCGCGGGGGTTCTCAGCGCGCGCAAACCTGCTCGCATTCGTCGTCATCGGCTTCTTCGGCACCATTGCCTACGCCTTCGCGTCGCTCGGCAGGTACGTGCACTTTGGGTTCTGGCGGCTCGTGTGGGTGGCCGCATGGTGCGTCATCGGCCTGATTGCCGCGATCGCGTGCGCGCTCCTCTGTACCTATCTGCGCAGGCGTGGACACCGCGCGCAGGCCGGAGGGAACGCGTCCTCCGGCAAGCTCTACGCCATTGTCACAATCGCGGTGGGTGTTATCGGAACCGTCGTCATTGTCGTCTCGGGTGTCTATGGAATCGCCGTCGCCCGGGACTTCGCGGAGGGGCCACACACGATGAAAGTCACCTCGTGTCAGCTCACCCAGAAGGCGCACTACAAGCCGTCGGACAATCACAGCAAGGTCATCGACTACTACGACAATCACTTCGCCATGACCCTGGAGGACGGGACGACGCGCACACTCACGCTCGAGACCGAGAGCTCCGACGACCTCGCCAAGGAGGGCGGCATCTCCGCGATCATCTACGAGACATGCAAGGCGCGTTCCGGCGCGACATCCCTGACCGTGGACGTCTACAGCCACAGCTGGATCGTCGTCGACGCGCGGGTGGAATGAGGTTCACATGCCCCAGCAGAAAACCACCACCCGCGAGAAGCTGCTCGTCTGCGCGATCATCATCGCTTTCATGTCCCTCAACATCGTCATAGGGTCCTTCTTCTCACCTCGCTCATGGTCGCCGGCCGTCGTCACCGCAGCGGCCTCCTATCTGATTATCTTCATCGTCGTCGCAGCCGCCGTCGGCATCCGATTCCTGTACCGGGATTGGAAGACGCCTCCCCGCCACGCCCTCGACCACCCAGCCGCGACACTGCCTGCGAACCTCGCTGGACCCACCCCGACGCCCGCGCGCGCCCAGTCGGCCAGCCGCGAGCGCCCGGCCCCTCCCACACCGCCCGGCGATTTCGCGACCATCGACGGTGCCATCAGCTACGCGCAGCAATCCGGCTTTTCCATCATCAACCTGTTCACCGAGCACACGCCGCTCAATGACTTCCGCGAGGCCGTGGGCGCGGAAATCATCTACCTGGTTCTCTCCCACATCGCCGAGCTCGACAAGAACGCCTCGGTGAGCGTCACCGGGTCCGCGATGGACGGGGCGCTGACGCTGACCATCAGCGCCCTCACGCCTGAGGCGTCCGTCCTGGGCGGGCGTCGCATGGGTGAGATACGTGCCCTCATCGATAGCGTGAGCGGTAGTGTGGAGACTGACGAGCAAGTCGGCGCCTGGTCGCTCACTGCGCACCTGGATTCTCCCACAAGCGCACCCGACCCCGCGCAGACACCCTAGGCTCGTCGTCATGCACCCGTTCGACAGGTAGCAGCCATGAGCAATCAGTACCCTTATCTCTCCCCCTACGATCCGTCCACTGACGGCAGTCAGCCCGCCAATCAGCCGCAGGTGCCGCAGCCGCAAGCGGGCGACGCGCAGCCTTCCTTGCCGCCGCTGTCGTACCAGGGTTGGTCATTCCAGGGGTCCCCATACGGGGAGGCGTACGCCGCATCGTCGGACACTTCTGCAGCCTCTCAGAGTGTCCCGTCTCCGGCAGATCCTTCCGGCGAGGACAAGGCGCCGAAGAAGCACACGGGGTGGTGGATCCTGCTCACGCTCGTGGGCCTCCTCCTTGGCACAGTCCTCTATTTCTTCGGTGAGATGTTCGACTTCGGCACGGAACGGATCGTCTGGACTCTCATCAAGTGCGCCGTCGCACTCATCTTCGCCCTTGCCATGATTCCCCTCTATGCTGTTACGCGGCGCAATTACCTCGCGGCGAGCGCGCGGGGCGATGAGAAAGTGGCACAACAACGCCAGCTCGGCCTGGGGATGGTCGGCGTCTTTGGCCACGGGTTCGCCATTTACGCGCTGTCGAACGGCGTTCCCGCGGTGCTTGACGTCGCCGACGGCCCACACACTGTGACGGTCACGTCATGCAGCTTCGAGCAGTACAAGACGAGTCGGTCACGCTACCGCGGCGGCGTCTCGACCGTGTACGAGAACCAGTTCATCATGACGTTTGAGGACGGCTCAACCCACACGCAGACCGTCGAGACGGACAGCAAGGATGAGATTGCGAGGCAAGGGGACGTGACAGCCGTCCTCTACGAGGCCTGCGCCCTTCGATCCGGCAACGCGACCATGACCATCGGTTACTACACGCACTCGAGGGTCGTCGCGAGCGCGAGGATCAACAACTGATCGGTCGGCCCGCCCACCCGGCAGGCCGACGCACGCACCCCGGCCTCGTTCGTGTCCACCCAACTGACAAGGTTCTTATGAGCAACGAAGCACGCCTCTCCCCCTTTCAGGCCCCGACGCCCGTAGCATCGGCAGGCCCCAGCACAGTGGTGCAGGTTCCACCGACGAACGTGTTCGCGACGCCCGCGCCCCCGCGTACGCCAGAAGGCTCGTCGAGGGGACGGGCTCGCTGTATCGTCGCGCTTGTCATCGCCTTATTCATTGGCGAGTGCGTGGCGATCCTCCTGTGGGTAAGCACCACGACCTATGGCTTCACCAGGATCCTGTCGCTCGCGTTCGCCTACGGTGTCGCTTTCCGGATCATGAGGGTGTGTCTGGCAGCAATCATCTGGCAGCTGATTCGCTTTCGACGGGCTCGGCTGGCAGGATCGGCATCCGGCCGTCGCAAGCGGCACGCAGCCCTCGCATTGCCGGTCATTCTCCTCGTCCCGAGCGCATACATCGCCCTCGTTCACGGAACGCCCGTCGTCCTGGACCTCGTGACGGGGCCTCGAACCGTCACCGTGTCATCCTGCACCCACAAGATGCATACGCACCAGATTAAATGGGGAGACTACTGGAGCAGACCAACGTTCACCCGCAACTTCACGATGACTCTACCCGACGGAACCACCCGTCAAACAGTGATCGGCCTGCGCCTGTTCGGGCATGCCGGCGAGATCGAGAAGCCTCTGTTCGATGCGTGCGTCACGCACGGCGGGGAGACCTCGATGACACTTGACGTCTACTACCGGACCTGGGTGATTAGCGGTGCCAGGCTGGACTGACAAGGCTCGCCGTCTCTCCGTCCGCACGCGCGCTTCGACAGCGTGCCCATAACCATCGGTTACTACACGCACTCGAGTGCCATCGCGAGCGCGAAGATCAACAACTAATCGGTTGGCCCGCATACCCACCAGCCCCACGCGCGTACCCCGGCCTCATCCCAACCTCTCTGGTCTGAAAGGGAACCCATGTCACACAACCCCGCTTCCTCTCCTCGTCGGGCCTCCTCGTCCGCGCAAGGCCCGACACGCACAGGCGTCCTCAAGAAAATCGCCACCGCCATCGGGGCCGTCCTCGTGGCTCTCGTCATTTCCGCCTATGGGATCTTCTTGGTCATCGGAGAGCACACAGACTTCGGCCGCGAGCGCGTCGTGTGGTATACGCAGGCCTGCGGCGTTGGGCTCGTCATCGTCGCCGGGCTCCTCATCGCGTGCGCGTTCGCCTACCTCGGCGTGTGGCGGGCCAAGCGCAACGTCGATATTGAGAAGTACAACCAGCGTTCCTTCGGCATGGCCGCCCTGTGCGTGATCGCGTTATACGTGGGATTCCGGTCGATCAGCCAGGGCCTTCCCGCCTTCCGCGACCTGAAGGAGGGCACCACCACCGTCACCGTCACCTCGTGCAGCTTCGAGCAGATGCCACGGTCAAACCCGGGGACGCGCGGTGATCATACGCCCGACAACGGATGGGACAACACCTTCACGATGACGCTCGCTGACGGCACCAAGCACCTCACGGTCATCGAAACATACAATGCCAACGACATCGCCTCGCGCGGCGGTCTCACGGGCGTCCTCTACGAGGCCTGCGCTCGGCGCTCCGGATCCGCCTCTATGACCATGGAGGTCTACCCCCACACGTGGTCCATCGTCGATGCACGCATCGACTGACAAAGCACAGGAGACAGCCATGAGCACGACCCCGTATGAACCTTCCTTTCCGCCATCGCGGCAGGACTACAGGGAGCTCATTGACCACCACTACGTCATCCGCGGCCTCACGTTCGCCCCGCTCATCCTGTTCCCGATCGCGATGAAGACCGGCGCGCAATACGGGCCGCTCAGCCTGTGGACGGGCATCGGCATGAACCTCAGCATCCTCCTCACCTGCCTCACGATCCCGCTGGCGATTCCCGTGATGCTGCGCGACGCCCGCGAGGCGCAGGCCCGCGGCGTCGACAAGGCGATCCCCCGCCGACGCCGCTGGAAAGCCGCCGGACGAGTCGCCATCGCCATCTCTTTCGGGATACTGAGCACCGTGCGCATCGTCCCCCTCATCCAAGACCTGGCAAGCGGGCCCAAACCCGTGACCGTCACCAGCTGCACGAGTAGCGTCGCCGACCGTGAATGGCGCAGCGGCAGACGAGGATCGCGCACAACCACCATCTATCAGGTCTACGAGATCACCATGCAGCTCGCAGACGGCTCCACCCGCGTCCAAGACATCAGCCTGCAACCGCAGGACTCCGAACCCGCCAACTCCCTCGCAATCTACGACACCCTCTACGACGCCTGTGTCACCCATCCGGGGCAGACACCCATGACGCTACAGGTCATGCCCCGCAGCTGGCGGATCATCGAGGCCCACCTCGGCTAGCACCGGGCCCCACGGCCTGCACACACAGGACACAATCCCCATGAGTTTTCCCAGCACCCCTCCCCTGCCTCCAGTTCCTGATACTCCCCCTACTCCTCCCCTGCCTCCGACACCCGCACCCGCCGTCACGAAGCCGGACCGCCACACAGGACGCTCCCTGTTCCTGCTCCTCCTCGTCCCCCCGGCGTTGATCATCACGATCATCGTCGTCATGCGCAACATGGGCTCGTATGGGAAAGGCAAACTCGTCGGCACCATCATCCTGTGTTGCCTGGGCCTCCTCGTCGTGATCGGCGCCGTCGCCACCCTCCTCGCCTCCGTGCAAGACCTGCGCGCCGCGAAACGCTCCGGGGACCGGCGGGCGGTACGCAAGCAGCTGGACAACCTCGCCTCGATGACCTGCGGCGTCCTCGTCATTGCCGCACCGGTCTTGTACTTCCTCACGCCCGCGGTCATCGACCTGGCGCAAGGCCCCCAACCACGCGCTGTCGCCTCCTGCAGCTACGCCCAAGACACCGTCACACGATCACAGTGGTTCACCGGAGGCACCAGCTACAACAACCACTTCGTCATGCGCTTTGACGATGGCACCCAGCACACCTTCACCATCGCCACCTCTGAGCAGGACATCTCCCAGCTGTCGGGCATCATTCATCCGCTCTACGAAGGCTGCGTCCTCCACCCCGACCAGACGCCCCTGACCATCGACATGTACGTGCACAGTAAAACCCTGGTGGACGCGCGCCTCGACTAGCTGCCGGGTGACGCCGGGCAGCCTGCAGCCTTCGCCCTCGATCGACGAGGCCGTGAAACAGCCCGTGAAACGCCTCGGTTACGCTTGGGTGAGGATCCCCGAGATGAAGCGAGCGCTGCGGTCGAGGGCGGCCTCGGCCTCGGGAATGGTGGGAACGCCCAGGACATACACGTGGAAGCCGCCCGGCTCCACGCGCAGGCGCACGTCCACGCCAGCGCGGGCGGCGTTGCGCGCAAACTCGATGACGTCGGGGCCGACAATATCCGCGTCACCTTGGAAAATACGCATCGGCGGCAGGCCAGCGGGGTCGCCGTACAGGGGGCTGACCCGCCAGTCGGCCGGATCCAGGTCGCCAGCCCACGCGCGGCCGGCCCACGCCAGCCCGGGCACGCGCAGGATCTTGTCGCGGCCCAGTACCTCCTCGATCGCCGGGTTCGTCATGGTGACGTCCACCCACGGCGCATACAGGACGAGGCCGTCCACCTGTCGCTGCCCCGCATCACGCCGCTGCATGGCGAGGGAGACCGCTAGGCCGCCACCCGCCGAGTCGCCAAAGAGGATGACGCGGCCGAACTCCGCCTGGGCCTCGTCGATGATGGGCTGGACAAAGTCGAACGCTTCCGCCGCAGTATGGTTGGGGGCGAGCGGATAGTCCGGAATAATAACGGGCAGCCCGGTGCGGTCGATGAGGCCCTCGACAATCCCCCACTGGCCAGCGACCATCGGGTACGCATACGCTCCACCATGCAGATAGATGAGCACACCGCCCGAGCGCAGGCCCCGCTTCGGGAACACGCGGGTCACGCCGTTGCCGCTCGTCGCTGTGAAACGCGCTCGCATCGACGCGGGCATCGGGTGGGGCTGTGGGGCGTGGAGCGCCATCTGCTCAGTCGCTGCCTCGCTGTGCAGCAACGGAGGCACAAGCCCCATACAGAAGTGGACAACGCGCATCTGGAGGGACATGGAGCCTCTTTCGCTCTTTCGGATCGACAAACGGTTTCTGTTCGCATCGGGACGCACCCGCGCGCCAGCACGTACCAGGATACGCCGCGAGAGTGGTTCGTTTCTCACTGCGAGTGTTCATCGTGGCTATCGGGAGGAAACACCAGTGGTGGTAGGTAGCGGTGGCTGACGGCTGTATCTACTCGCCGCCGGAATCTGGAGAGAGCCCATCGGACGAACCTACTACGCGGATAGGTTATGACGATGCGGATAGCTTATTAACCTATCCACATGTGAATAACCTATCCGTACACGGACAACCTATCCGCATGCGCGCGGCCCAAGCATGATCAGCAGCCTATGAGCACACCGCACACCGTTGTCCAGCGCTGTAGGAACGCAAATCCAGCGGCGCACACCCCAGACGTCACGCGCGCCTCGCGCAACGGCACCTGGCCCAGACAGCGGCGCGTAAACAACGCGCAAACACAACACATAGACAACGCGCAAACAAAACGCGCCCGGACCATCCGGTCCGGGCGCGCAACGTATTCGGCTCAGGCGTTAGGACGCTTGCCGTGGTTCGCGCCGTGCTTACGACGATCGCGACGCTTACGACCCCGCTTCGACATGTCATTCTCCTTGGGTTTGTTGTCTAGACTGAAGCATTTTTGCACACATTGACCCAAACCACCAAGGCACAGGCGGTTCCCGGCGACGAAGGTCACCGAAAAACGGGTGGTTCACCAGGCCTCGTCGATGCGCGAGTTGGCACGCGGCGCGAGGTGGCACGCGAATGGGCGCCGACGCCGCGACCAAGCGGGTAACATCCCCGCGCAAGGTTCAACGCCAGCTGACGGACACGCTCGTAATGGAGGCGACGACGCGGGCGCGCAGGGCATCCGAGGCCTGTTCGGACTCGTAGCAGCCGCGCATGAGGGCGCGCACGTGACGTTCGGCGTCCAGGGCGTCGGAGCAGTGCTCGCAGGTGGCGACGTGCTGGATCATGAGGGCGCGGGCGCGGGCATCGGGCCCGGGCACGGATCCGGCGTCGATGAGGCCGCTGCGGCGGTCGCATTCCTCGCAGTCAATCAGTTCGTACAGGGCGTCGAGGACGTCCTGGCAGGTGACGCGCGTGTTCACTTGGCTCCTCCGATCCCGTATTCCGCGGCGACGTCGGCCAGTGCGGAGCGCAGGTTCTTGCGCGCCCGGTTCAGTCGGCTCATGACGGTCCCCATGGGAACTCCTAGTTCTTCGGCGATTTCCTTGTAGCTCATACCTTCAACGTCAGCCATGAGGACAACCATCCGGTGTTCCTCTGAGAGCGAATCGAGGGCCTCGCGCAGCTGCGTGGAGGGCAGCGCCTCGAGGGCTTCGATTTCCGCGGACTTGAGGCCGACCTCCGCGTGGGAGGCGGCGTCGGCGAGCTGCCAGTCTTCGACGGTGTCGCTGGAGGCACGCTTGGGCGAACGCTGTTCCTTGCGGTAGCCGGTGATGTAGGTGTTCGTCAGGATTCGATACAGCCAGGCTTTGATGTTGGTGCCGGGCTTGTACTGGTGGAACTTTTGGTAGGCCTTGAGGTACGTCTCCTGGACCAGGTCCTCCGCGTCGGCTCGGTTGCGGGTCATGCCCAGGGCCGCGCCGAAGAGTTGGTTCATGAGGGGCATCGCTTCGTCCATGAAGCGCGCCTGGAGCGACGCGTCGTCCGGGGTCGACGAGGCCGGGGCAGGCTCGGGCGCCTGCGCCGCTGGTTGGGGGGTTGTTGCATCCATCGCTTCCCAGCGTAGTCGCGCAAGCGTGCGGCGCGAATGGGAGTGGTCGATGGGATCTCATACTGAGGGCAACGCCTCAGATGCGTCTTTATTCCACAACCAACCCATCTGTGCGTTGCACCACTTTCACCCCGTTGTTTGGGAGCCTCAGGGCCGTTCGGCTTCCCCCTGGGGCAAAGGTGTCGAAGAATAGGGGTATGAATCTGCTGCGCGTTGTTGCCCGTCCCCTGCTCGCCGCCCCGTTCATCGCCGACGGGGTTGATGCCCTCATGCATCCGCGTTTCCATGTGGAGCGCGCCGCGGGCGTTCGTCCCCTCATCGACAAGGCGACCGACGCGGTTGGCCTGGAGCCGCTGACGGACCAGCAGCTGGCCGTCGCGACCCGAGTGACGGGAGCGGTCACGGTCGTCGCGGGTCTGCGTTTCGCGCTGGGGCGCAAGCCCCGCGTGGCTGCCCTGACTCTCGCCACAATCGGCGCGCCGATGGCCCTTGTGCACGCTCCCCTGCCGGGCACGACGCGCGGCCTGTCGAAGGAGCAGATCAAGCGTCGCCGCTACCGCACGCTCAACAAGGCGGGTCTGGCCGCCGGCGTTCTTCTCGCGTCGACGGATCGTGTCGGCCAGCCGTCGGCTCTCGTTGCGCGTTCGATGCGCCGCGATCAGCGCCGCGCGATCGCTGCGGCTGAGGCCGCGGTCGTGGAGCGTCTGAGCGGCTCCGCTTCGTGAGCGCGCCCTGGCCCGCTCCCCTGGCCCCCTTTCCCGTGGATGCCACGGTCGAGGTGCCGGGTTCTAAGTCGATCACGGCACGCGCCCTGTACCTGGCGGCCGTCGCTGATTCTCCCTCCGTCATCAGAGGTGCCCTGGATGCGCGCGACACTCGTCTGTTTGCGGCAGCCTTGGAGGTGATGGGCGCGCGCGTCGAGGACGAGGGCGCGGGCACCCTGCGCGTCACCCCGATGTCGCTGCCGCCCCGAGGCGGTCGCATCGAGTGTGGACTGGCCGGAACGGTCATGCGTTTCCTGCCGCCCCTCGCTGCCCTGTCCCCCGAGGAGACGCTTTTCGATGGGGACGAGCAGGCCTACGCACGCCCGCTCGGCCCGCTCCTGGACGCCCTGGTGCGCATGGGCGCGACCGTCACCTATCACGGGGAGCGCGGGCACCTGCCTTTCACGATTCATGGCCCGATCCACACGCCGCTGGGCGCGCAGGCGTGGGTGGATTCCTCGTCCTCTTCGCAGTTCCTGTCCGCGCTGCTTCTGGTCTCTCCCCTCGTGGGCGATCCCCTGTTCGTGTCGGCTCCGGGCATCGTCCCGTCGATGCCGCACGTGGAGATGACGCTGGCTTCCTTGGCGGGCGCAGGTATCGACCTGGAGGTCGTGGACGAGGGCCGCGCGGATCTCTCGACCTGGCACATCTTCCCGTCGCGCCCCATCGGCGGCGACATCACCGTCGAGCCGGACCTGTCCAACGCCGGCCCCTTCCTGGCGGCCGCGATGGTGACGGGTGGGCGCGTGCGTATCCCGGCGTGGCCGGGGGCAACGACGCAGGCGGGCGACGCCTGGCGCGCGCTGCTGGGGCACATGGGCGCGACCATCACGCTCGACGAGGAGGGCCTGACCCTGACGGGTCCTGGCGCCGGCAACTACCCGGGCATCAAGGCGACCATGGCCGAGGTCGGCGAGCTCACCCCGACCCTGGCCGCGATCTGCGCCTACGCCTCGACCCCCTCGCACCTGAGCGGTATCGCGCACCTGCGCGGACATGAGACCGATCGCCTGGCGGCGCTGGCCGCCGAGATCAACCGCGCGGGCGGGCTGGCCGAAGAGACCGAGGACGGCCTGATCATCACGCCGCGCCCGCTCCACGCCGTGCAGATCCGCTCCTACGCGGATCACCGCATGGCGACTTTCGGCGCGATCCTTGGCCTGGTGACGCCCGGCATCACGGTCGACGACATCGCCTGCACCTCCAAGACGCTGCCCAACTTCGAGGCCATGTGGCACTCCATGGTCAGCGCCAACGACCACGGAAGCACCCAGGCTGCCCCGGCCTCGTCGATCGAGGAGGAGGAGTGATGGCCCGCCGCGACACTGGAACCGACGACCCACGCGTGCGCGTACGCGCCGGCAAGGGCTCACGCCCCCGCACGAAAGACCGGCCCGACTGGTCCTCCAAGCCGCTGGGCCGCGTCATCGGCATCGACCGCGGCCGCTACCAGGTGAGCCTGGAGGCGGCCGGCACCCGTGTGGTCGCCGTGCGCGCCCGCGAGCTGGGGCGAGGCTCCGTCATCATGGGCGACCGCGTGCGCCTGACCGGCGACCTGTCGGGGCGCCCCGACACGCTCGCGCGCATCGTCGCCGTCGAGGAACGTTCCTCGGTGCTGCGCCGTTCCCTCGAGGATGCGCCGGATCAGCGCGGCGAGAAGGCGATTGTCGCGAACGCGGACACCATGTGCATCGTCGTGGCGCTGGCGGATCCGCCGCCGCGCACCGGAATGATCGACCGCTGCCTGGTCGCCGCCTACGAGGCGGGCCTGTCCCCGATCCTCGTCCTGACGAAGGCGGACCTGGCCAGCGCGGACGAGCTGATCGCCGCCTACCAGGACTTTGACGTACGCGTGGTGCTCACGAGCGCCGAGGCCGGGGAGGCCGACCCGGGTATCGCGAAGCTGCGGGACCTCCTGACCGGCCACTGGTCGGTGCTCGTCGGGCATTCGGGGGTCGGAAAGTCCACGCTCATCAACCTCCTGGTACCGGGCGCGGGCCGCGCGACGGGGCACGTCAACGAGGTCACGGGGCGCGGGCGCCACACGTCGACCTCCTCAGAGGCCTTCGAGCTGGCAGAGGGCGGCTGGATCGTGGATACGCCCGGCGTGCGCTCCTTCGGCCTGGGGCACGTGAGCGTCGCCGACGTGCTGGGAGTTTTCCCAGACGTCGCCGAGGCCGCCGCGTGGTGCCTGCCGTTGTGCTCACACGACGAGGAAGAGCCCTCGTGTGCGCTTGACGCTTACGCGCGCGCGACCGGTCCTTTCGCCCTCGACGAGGCCGAGGAGGGTGACGCGGATCGGGTGTGCTCCGAGCGCGCTTCCCGCGTGGCGTCGGTGCGCAGGCTCCTGGAGGCCGTGGCGACGGCGGAGGCCGCCAGCAAGGCGGCCCGGTAGACAAAAGTGGGCACTAAAAGTGCTTGACAGCGCCCTCCTCGCGTGGACAATGAGGGTATAGCGATGGTCGCTACACATGATTACAAGGATGTGATCACTATGAAACTGCCGTCAAAGCTATCGCAGCCTGCGTCTGCACTGCATTCTTGTCAGTCGGCACGACCCTTCCCACACAAGCTGCCGGTCGATTAACGATTCTCCCAACGGGCGAAACGACAGTCGAGGAGACCGAATCGGCCGAGGAAGCCAACGCTGCCAGCGTTGTTGCCGCTGCTCTCATTGCAATGAGGTTTGGGTACGACGCTGCATTTAATGAGGGAGTTAACCAGGCCAGCACCGGCGGCCTCACATGGAGCGAGTGGCAGGGCGCCAAGGGCTGGAGAATCTACTACGCAGCCAACACTATCGGCCTCCTCGGAACCGCCGGATACCTTGGTTTCCGTCACGGGTTCACGAAGGAGTGTTGGTCTCACTACTCCTGCTACGCGCACTAGCGCCAGCTACAAGCAGCTCAACTCTCGAGGAGGAAAGAGAGATGCAACAGTTTCAACCAGCCCCAGTCGGCGCTCCCGATGCAATGCCGACAGCCACAGACAGAGCGCTGCGCGCAGTGTTTGCCTCCATTTTTTTCGCGATCACCATCGCATCCATCGCGTTTTCCATCGCAGCGTCAGGGAGGCCTTCACGCGAACTGACGACCGCCATGTGCGCGGCACTTGCTGCCTGGCAAATGGCAGGCTATTCACGCTCGTGCGCACGAACAACCTCGCGGCTGTGGCCTCGCGCGCTCGAATGGACAGGAATCGCGTGCGCGATTATCTCAATAGGGGCAGCAGTGACGAGTGTGATCACCAGCAACGGTGGCGGTTACGACTATTTCTCGATTCCCTCGCGAGTCGCGAATGGTGCCCTGCTCGGCACACTCTGTTGCCTCATAGCGCTGCTCGTGCTCAAGTACCGAACCCGAGACATCCACGCGTAAACCGCGACACGCCAGTAGCGCACTGGTTCTAATCGAACGTTGGAAGCTGTGCGCAAAGCTACGCGTCACAAAACGCGAGGGGGTCGTATCCATACTGCAAGCTGGATACGGCCCCCTCGCCTCGGATTTTCCATCTTATCTTTTGCGATTGACGAGGCCGGGATGAGGACGCGGATCGGGCGCGCTCCGAGCGCGCTTCCCGCGTGGCGTCGGTGCGCAGGCTGCTGGAGGCCGTGGCGACGGCGGAGGCCGCCAGCAAGGCGGCCCGGTAGACAAAAGTGGGCACTAAAAGTGCTTGACAGCGCCCTCCTCGCGTGGACAATGAGGATATAGCGATGGTCGCTATCTCTGGTTCACAAGGTCGTGATCGCTATGTCCACCATCGAGCAGAACCTCATCGGCAACACCGCAGGGCTTTCGCGGGTCGACAAGGTCCTCCGCTACTTCTTCTTAGCACTGTTGATCGGCACGTTCATCTACTCGATCGGCGGCACCTTTGTCGGAAGGGACAACCGTCTGCATGACTACGTGCTCGCCTGCGCCATGACCCTCCTCGCTGTCTGCGCCCCTGGCTATTCGCGTCACATTCCTGGCGCACACCGGGCACTTCGGGCCTGCGAGTGGGTGGTGATAGGTGCCGTGCTCGTGTGCAACGCGGCGGTCATCGTCGGTGATGTCACGGACCACGGCGTCCGCCCCGATCCCTACAACATGCCGTCGAACGTTGCCATGGGCGCTGCACTTGTCGCCCTCTGCTTCCATACGGTTCTCCTCGTCTCCAAGGAGCGGGCGCGCCGACGCGGACTGATTCCCCCGGCCAGCTAAAGCCGGGGCATGGGCCGGTCGCCCGCGCGTCAGGCGCGCGGGCGCTCAGCGCTGGAAGCGGCGCACGAAGTTGCGCAGGATGACGCGCGAGGGATCCGTGTTCACGGTCGCGACCTGGGCACGGATCGCCTCGGCCTTCTCCACCGGGTAGTAGCGGCCCGCGTACTGGTCGATGCGTACGTTGACACCCTCGAGGTCCATCTCGGGGTGGAACTGGGTCGCCCACGCGGCCTCGCCCACGCGCACCATCTGGATCGGGGTGTCGTCCCCGGCTAGGAGGACCTGCATGCCCGGGGCCAGCTCGCGCACGGCCTCGTGGTGGCCGACGTAGGAGTGGAAGCGGTCGGGCGTACCCTCCAGGAGTGGGTCGTCGCGGCCCGCGTCGGTCTTCGTCAGCGCGATACCGCTGATTTCCTCGCCGTGGTGGGTGTCGATGACGCCGCCCAGGTGCAGGGTGAGGGTGCCCAGCCCGTAGCACAGGCCCAGGATCGGGAAGGATTCGCCCAGCGCCCGGTCGTAGAAGGAACGCAGCCAGGCCTCGGCGCGCACCTGGCGTTCTTCCTTCAGGTGGTCGTCGGCGTTCGCGTCCCACGGGGATCCGCACACGAAGGCGCCCGAGTATTCGGACAGGTCGAGGTCGGGCAGTTCCCTCTCCATGCGCACCTGTCGCACCTGGTCGGGGGTCAGTCCCGAAAAGCGAGGCAGGTCGGCGCTCTCCGCGGCCAGGACGGGGCCGTCGTCGCGGGAGGTCAGCATGAGGAAGGGCTTGGTCATGCCCACCATGCTATCGACTACCTGCACGCATGCAGAAGGTGTCCGCCCTCCAAGCATGTGTGACGGACGCAGATGTGGGCGGGCTCTGCCACACTGGAGACATGTTGATTCTGCACACCTCCGACTGGCACCTGGGGCGCACGCTGCACGGCGCGTCCCTGGGCGACAGCGCGGACGCGTTCATCGAGTGGCTGGTTGCCCTGGTGCGTGAGCGCGGCGTGGACGCCGTGCTCATCTCGGGCGACGTGTTTGACCGCGCGGTTCCGCCCGTGGATGCACTCGCGCGGATGCGGCGCGCACTGCGCGAGCTGACGGAGATCACGACGGTCATCCTGACGTCGGGGAACCACGACGGGGCGGCGCGCCTGGGCCTGTTCGCCGACATGCTCACCCCCTCGCTGCACGTGGTGACGGACCCCGAGGCGATCGGCACGCCCATCGAGGCCGGGGGCGCCCTCGTCTACCCGATGCCTTACCTCGAGCCCGACCTCGTGCGCCAGTCCCTGTCGGACCTGCCCCCTCAGGGGGATGCAGGGTTACCCGCTCCCCTGCCCCGCTCCCATCAGGCGGTTCTGGCGGCGGCGCTGCGCCGCGTGCGCGCGGACCTGTCGGCTCGCCGGGACGCGGGCGACCAGCGCCCGGCCATCGCGATGCCGCACGCCTTCGTGACGGGTGCCCAGACCTCGGACTCGGAGCGCGATATCCAAGTGGGAGGCGTGCCCTCCGTGTCGGCGGATCTGTTCGACACGCTCGGGGGTGAGGAGCCCCTGGCTCACGGCCTGGACTACGTGGCCGCCGGGCACCTGCACCGCCCGCAGAGCATCTCGGGCGCATCCGTCCCGATCCGCTACGCGGGCTCCCCCATCGCGTATTCCTTCTCCGAGGCCGGGGCCACCAAGTCCGTCACCCTCGTGACCACGGACGCAACCTCGGTGACCGACATCGAGGTGGTGCCCATCCCGACGCTGCGGGGTATCGCGGTGCTCGAGGGAACCATGGAGGAGCTGCTCACGGATCCCGACGAGGCCACCACGGCCTCGTACGTGTCGATCACGGTCACGGACGAGGCGCGCCCCGAGCGCATGGTGCCGCGCATCCGAGAGGTCTACCCGCACGCTCTCGTCGTCGTGCACCGCCCCTGCCAGGCGCCCACGCTCGCGCCTGCGATGACCGTGCGCGCCTCGCGGGATCCGCGCGAGGTCACGGAGGAGTTTTACGAGGCCGTGGGCGGTCGGGCGCTGAGCCCACAGGAACGCGAGCTCGCGCTGGACGTGTGGACGCAGCTTCGAGGAAAGGACATGCAGTGAAGATTCGGTGGCTGCGCATCACGGGCATCGGCCCCTTCGCGAGCGAGCACACGGTCGACTTTTCGGCCTTCGAGGACTCGGGCCTGTTCCTCCTGGACGGCCCCACGGGCGCGGGAAAGTCCACGCTCATCGACGCGATCACCTTCGCCCTCTACGGGGACGTGGCGCGCACGAAGGACGCTTCGAAGGACCGCCTGCGTTCCAATCACATCTCGGATTCGGATCCGTCGGAGGCGGACCTGGTGTTCGAGGTGGCGACGGGCATCTACCGGGTGACGCGCACTCCCGCGTACACGCCGGCGGGCAAAAAGTCGCAGCGCAATTCAAAGTCGACGCTCACACGGGTCGTGGAGGATCCGGACGCGCCGGACGGGTGGCGCACGGTGGAGCCGATCGCGTCGGGGCCGCGCGACGTGGGCTACGAGATTCCGCGCATTGTCGGTCTGGATAAGGACCAGTTCCTGCAGACGATCGTGCTCCCGCAGGGCAAGTTCTCTCAGTTCCTCAACGCCACGTCGGATGCTCGCGAACAGATCTTGCGCGACATTTTCGACACGCAGATCTACGTGGATTTCACGAAGGCCCTCGTCGATGCGGCTGCCTCGTCGAAGCGCGGCATCGAGGAGCGGCGCGTGGCTGCCGTTAGCGCTTTCGAGCGCGTGCGGGCGTTGGATGACGCCCTGAGCGAAGACGCGCACACGGATGCCCCCGGCTCGGAGGAGCGCGCAGCCGAGGCCGAGGAGGCCGACCAGCTGGACGCGGGCGCGGAGGATGCCAGCGCGGTGAGGCGATGGGCACAGGATGCGTGTGATCGCGCGCGAGAGGCGCACGCGCAGACCCTGCGCGTCGCCGAGGTGGCCACAGCGGCCGCGCGGGAGGCTTCCCGCGCCCTGGCCGAAGGCCGCGCACTCGCAGAAGCGCAGGCGGAGCACGCACGCGTGAGCGCGAAACTCGCCGAGCTCACCGCAGCGGAGGAAGCGGTCGCATCCGATCGCGAGCGCGCGAGTCAAGCCCGCCGGGCCCTGGCCGTGGCGCCTTTTGACGCGGCCGTCACCGAGGCCACGGCGCGCATGGAGTCCGCCGGAGACCAGGTCACGGCTCTGTCCCCCGCCCTCGGAGACGAGGCCTCGGTCGCCCCGGAATCCCTCACGCCCGAGGCCGTCTCCGCTCTCGGCGAGCGGGCACAGGCCCAGCGCGACGAAGCATCGCGAACGAGGGGTTCCCTGGAAGAGGCTCTCGCCCTTGAGCGCTCACTGCCTGACCTACGCGCGCAGATCGAGTCGCTGCGCTCCCGCCGCGAGCAGGCACTGGCGCGCATCGCGTCGATCGAGGCCGAGCGCGAGGCGTTGCCCGGGCGCATCGAGCAGGCCACCGAAGCCCTGCGTCTCATGCGTGCGGACGCCGACACGCTGCCTGAGGCCGCGTCCGCGCTGCGCGCCATCAACGAGCGTCTGGATGCCTCCATGCAGGCGGACCTGCTGCGCTCGGCCCTCCTGGGCGCGTCGGACGAGCTGCGCGAGGCCACGGCCACCGCGAAGCTCACGAACGCCGCGGCGGCGGACGGGCACGACCTGTGGATCGCGCAGAGTGCCTCGGCGCTCGCACGTGAGCTCGAGGAGGACACGCCCTGTCCCGTGTGCGGGTCCACGGAGCACCCCAGCCCCGCACCGGCTGCGGACGGGGAGATCACGCGCGAGCAGGTCGCCGAGCTCGACCAGGCGCGCGACCGCGCGGAGAACGCGCTGCGCGACGCGCAGGCGCGCCACCAGGACCTCGTGCGCCGTATCGCCCAGCTCAACGAGGTGGCCGGCGCCCCGACACCGACGCTCGAGACCGAGCGGGATCGGGCCGCCGACATCGTCGCGAAGCTCGAGGCCCTCGGCCCGCAGATTGCCGAGATCGAGGCGGCTCTGGAGCAGGAACGCGTGCGTCTGGGCGGCCTGACGGACAGCCTCGCGAGTGCGCGCGAGGCCGCCGCGTCCCTCGCGTCGACACTCCAGGAGCGCGAGTCGGCGCTGGCCTCTGCACAAGCTCGCGTAGAGACCGAGCGCGCCGACTTCGTGTCCCTCGGTGAGCGCGCCGCAGCCCTGGATGAGCGGGCGCACCGGGCGGCCTTGCTGGCCAGAGCCTGCGCCGATTGGGACAGTGCCCGCACTGCGCACGTGAAGGCGCAACACTCCCTCGCGGAGGCGCTGGAGGAACAGGGGCTCGAATCCGATTCCTGGCGATCCCTCCTCCTCCCGCTTCCCGAAGTCGAGGCGCTTGAGGCGCGCGCGGCGGCTCACGACAAGGAGCTCTTCGCGGCGCGTGAGGCCCTCGCCTCCGAGCGCCTGACCCACGCGGCAGCAGCGCCCGCGCCGGACCTCGAGGCTCTCACTGAAACCGCCCGCAAAGCCGAGGAGGACGCAGCCGGCGCCGCCCGGGCCTCGGGAATCCTGGAGCAGCACTGCGCGCAACTGGAGGCGGCCCGAGCATCCCTCAAGGAGGCGCTGGACGCGCTCGAGCGCGCCCGAGAACAGGCGGGTCCGATCCGACGACTGGCCGACATTGCGACGGCCTCCGGGCCAGAGAACCTGGCGTCCACTCCCCTGTCGGCGTGGGTGCTCATCGCGCGCCTCGAGGAGGTGCTGGCAGCCGCAAACCCGCGCCTGGCAGCGATCTCGTCGGGACGCTACGAGCTCGCCTCCGTCCCCGACGACGGCACCGCCTCACGCAAGTCCGGGCTGGGCCTGGCAATCATCGACCATGACACGGACGCGATGCGCAGCCCACGCACCCTGTCGGGCGGGGAAACGTTCTACACGTCCCTCGCGTTGGCTCTGGGCCTCGCGGATGTCGTCTCAGCCGAGGCCGGGGGCGTCGAACTGCGCACGATGTTCATCGACGAGGGCTTCGGGTCGCTGGACTCGCACACGCTCAGCCTCGTGATGGCCCAGCTTCAGGCGCTGCGTAGCGCTGGACGCACGGTCGGCGTGATCTCGCACGTCGAGGAGATGGCGACCCAGATTGCGGACCAGATCCAGGTGCGGCCGCTGCCGGAAGGAGGATCGACCCTGAGTGTGCGCGCTTAAGCGTCAGCCCTTGTGCAGCGCCAGGACCGCGGGGCGCTCGGAGCGGTCGAACCAGGCGAGGGAGGACTCCCACAGGGTGGCCACAGCCTCGTCGGCTTCCTCCTGCGTCTCGGCGCTCAGCACGGCCTCCACCGCGGGCGCAGCGTCGGGCAGGTCCGCGAGGATCGCTGCCACGTCCGACCAGGTGTATTCGAAGGCCGCGGCCTCGAAGATGTGAGGCTCGATCTGCTCGCCGGGGGCAAGCGTCGTGGAGGTGGGTGTGTCGACGGCCAGGACGACGCGCGCTGCCCCGGCCCCTTCCGTCTCGCGCGCCAGGGCCAGGGAGGACAGGGCGGCCTCGGTGATGGCGTCGTCCTCGAGGACCTCAATGTCCTCCCCGCTCATGGCGGCCTCGGGTACGCACAGGACGCCGCTGCGCACGGGCGGCAGCGGAACGGACAGGTCGGACAGGACGGCGGGAACGTAGACGCGCATGCTCACAGTGTAGGCATCCACTGCGCGACAATCGCCTCCAACTCGTCGGAGGCCTTGCAATGCGTGCCGCTTTCCCCCAACGCTTTGCCGCGTAGGGCAGCGCGCTGCACGCCCGCATCTTCGCTGACAACGTGGAAGACCTGTTCGGGCATGAAGGCGCCGATCGCGTCCTGCAGGGATGCGACGGGGCGCGCTCCGATCGCATCCGTACTGACGCGGTTGACGATGAGGGTGATCGGGCAATCGACACCGTGTTCGGCCCACCAGCTGGCCAGGAAGGAGAGGCGGTTGATGCCGACGATGTCCCCACGCGCGACGATCACAAGCCGGTCGACGCGCTCGAGCACCCCAAGCGCGGCATCGTCCCTGCTGGCCCCGCGGCTGGATTTTTCGAGGGACGTGGAGGCGATATCAACGACGCTGTAGCGGGCACTCAGTCGCAGGGCTCCGATGATCGATTCGATGCTCGGACGGCTCACTTCGCGCCACCGGTGCCCGGTGACCAGGCCGGTGATGACGCGCAACCCCTCGGATCGCTGGACCGCAGCGGACTGGACGTCCTGGGGCGTGAGCGGCCCACGCGAGGCGGTGCGTGCCAAGATGGACAGGCCCGAGGCCTGGACGGGCACTCCGAGAAGGTGCGCAATCGTCGGGTTCGCGGTGTCCGCGTCGACGAGGAGCGTCGGCGCAGTGCGCGCAAGGATCGTCGCGATACCCGCAGCGAGGGTCGTGCGCCCGGGCGCTCCGCTGGTCCCCCACACCGCGATGACCGTGCCCGGGGACGAGGGCGGTGGAGGTGGCGGGGGTTGTACATCCGCGATGGAGGACTGGAGGCGAACGTTACGTGTCGCCGCTATCAGCGAATTGACGACCTGTTCGGGGCTGCCGGGAGCTGCGACCGAGGCGACGCCGAGGGAGACAAGCCGAGCCCTGAGCGCATGCGAGCCAAGCGCAACGACCGCCATGCCGCACGAGCGCAGCGCATCCACGGCCTCGGCCGTCAGGTCGGGGTCGGCGCCGTCGATGACTGCCAGGTCCGCGACCCCCGCGCGGCCGGCAGCAATGACCTCAGCGAGGTCCGCGCAGCGACGAACGATCGCGAGGGTCTCCCCATGGCGTTGTATTGCCTGGATGAGGGGCGCTTCGTATCGCTGATCGGCGAGGATAACAACCCCGTGAACGGTACTCATGGCGCACCAACGGGCACGGCAGCGAGGCCATCCGTTGAGCTCTGAGCGGCCAGCAGGACGGGCAGCGACGAAGAGTTCGCCAGGATCTCGATGCGCGTTCCCCTCCTCGTTTGAGACGAGGAGGATGCTTCTATCGCGCGCACGAACGTAAAGGATCCCTCGATTTCGTGTGCCTGCTCCGCCCCCTGGGCCTGCGTGCGCGTGGGAACCGTCCACAGCTGGATCCTGGTACCGTCGGCCACCCCGTCGGGCAGGCCGGTTGTCACGGTCACCGCGAGACGCACCGTCTGGTCGCCGCCCTCCGATGCGCTCTGCGCGATATCGGAGCGCATGATGATCTGACCGGGCACGAGCTGGCGCGTCGCAATGGATCCCATGGGCGCCTCGGACGTGGGCGCATAGACGGAACCATCCACGCGGAGGTCGGTTTCTCGCACATTCTCGGCCGTGATGGCTTCACCGGGCGCGATCGTACTCGTCACGGTGTAGACACGGGATCCGCCCCGAAGGAAGCCGCTGAGGACACTGAAAGCGATCACGGACGCGATGACGAGGACCACTCCGATAATGAATCGGCGGTCTATCTTGCCGGGGGCGCGCGCCGGAATCGACACTGAAGCTGAGACGCGTTTCACTCTTCTATGATGCACGTTCGACCGGAAAAGCGGTAGGTTGCCGACTATTCATCAGAACCAACCGAGCACATCGGTCATATGTCGGACAAAAAATTGCCGACTCAAACCAATCAAACGAAGCAATCTCAACTGATAGCATGTTGCCATGGCAACACGATTCCTCACTCTCGCTGATGTCGCCGAGACCCTGAATCTCACGATGTCAGCCACCCGCGCCCTCGTTTCCTCCGGCGAGCTCCCGGCCATCCAGGTCGGCGGCAAGCACGTGTGGAGGATCGAAGAATCGGTCCTGGAGCAGTTCATCCAGGACCAATACGTCGCGACGCGCGAGCGTCAGAAGGCGGAAAACGCTCAGTAATCGGTCGACCATCGCTGGCCGAGCACGCGGAGTCGACGAAGCCCCGCAAGCGCCAGCGAGACGACCATTTCTTCCTGTTCATCGCGGCCGTCATAGCTGATGGCCGTTCCACTGAGGGCGACATCGACGTGGTCCGCATAGACCGCGTCGATGATCCCCCTGTGGTCTCCTCCGTCGGATTCGATGGCGACGCCGACGCCCCGCGTACTCAGCTCGCGCAGAACGTGCCCAACGCCAATCCCACCCCTGATTGACGACTCGCGAGCCACGCTACGGCCGAGCGGCCAGGCACCGACGACGGCGGACAGCCAGACGAGGCTATCTCCCCCTTCGCCGCGCAGGAGCACCCACGTGCGAGTCGAGTCAAGAACCTGCCCCGACACCACGTGCCCGCCGCGCAGCGCGAGGGTGACAACGCCCACCGCGCCAGCCAATCGCGCCGAGAGGGTGACGGATGCGCGCTCCGCATCCGTCAGCTCATCAATGAGATCTTCTAGGTCGCGCACGCGCTCCTCGTCGAAGCGCGACTCCAGCTCGGCCATGAATGCTGACATGTCCATTCCCCAACGATGCCACATCCCAGCTCAAAGCGCCGCACATCACATTTTGATCTTATTATTCCAAACGTATTGACACGAACCAATAAGAAGCGGATAGTTATCTGCACCGAATCCGTCTCACTCGATGAAGAGTTCACCATGACTGATGATTCACGCACTCCCCATGGGCAGGAACACCTGTCTGATGCTTTCCTCTGGCTGGTTGGCGCGCCGCTGACCGTCCTCGACGCCCTGTACCTCACCAGACTCGCACCACCCGTTGACCCAGAGCACCCCGACACACTCATCCTCTGGGCACTCGGGGTAGCCGCATGCCTCCTGTTGTCGTGGAGCCTACTCAGCTCTGTTTGTGCGCACCTTGTCCTCCTGCGCGCTACCCCTCCCATTGTGCGCCACATCGCACACACGGTGGTCACACGCTACGGCACCAGGCTCTCGCGAACGTTGCTCGCCCGTGCCGGTGCCGGAGCACTCATCGGCTCTGCGCTGGTCACCGGCGCCCCGGTGGCTGCGACGCTCGCGGCTCCGCAGGACCTCACCACCCCCGGGGTCTCACTCACCTGGGCGGATAGCCCACGCGCCACGCAGGAACCAACGCAGACAGACCCGGTCGGCTTGACGACACCCGCACCCGCGCAGGACGCACCTCCCCCACCCACGCCCCACAGGCCCAACTCGATCACGGTCGCGCCCGGCGACTCCCTCTGGTCGATTGCCGCATCCCTACACCCAGACGCGGACGACGCTTCCATCGATGCGGCGTGGCGCGCGATTCGTGAGGCGAACGCGGACATTCTCCCAGATCCAAACCTCATTCACCCCGGACAGATACTCACCCTCCCCCAGGACCTGCCATGAGCACGCAAATCGCACCCCGGCCTCGTACGGCCGAAGCACCCAGACGCCGGGGCAGCACGAGGCCGACGCCCACCCGCCCGATCCAGCCAGCCCCCTTCCGCTGGAGTCGCGACGAGGCGCTCCCCCACGGACACGCTGTCGCTGGCGCACCCCAGAGCCCACTTCACCCCGATCCGCAGCCCCTTCCCGATCCCGACCGGTGGGCGGCGACGCTCGCACGCGCGGTCGTCGAGGTCGTCACGGGAGCACGCCAGGCACCGCAGCTTCGCCGGTGGCTCTTGCCCGAGCTCTACGGCGCTCTGGCAGCCGTGCACCTGTCCCCCTGCGCGCGCGGCACACGTCCCGTCCACGTGCGCACCTGTCCGATCGACGCCGCGACCACCGAGGCAGCCGTCATCATCTCCACCGCTGCCCGAACGTACGCTCTCGCCCTGCGCCTGGAGGAATACCACGGGCGCTGGATGATGACGGCGCTGGAGCTCGCCTAGCCCATCGACGAGGCACGCCCACGGGTAAAGCAAACGGGTGAGGGGCTCCCCAGAGAACCCCTCACCCGTCTGAGCGATCAATCAGCGACGGCGACGCTTCTTGGCGGCGGCGCGACGCTCGGCGCGGTTACCGCCGGACGAGGAGGTGCCCGACGCGATGCCTTCGGCGGAACTGTAGTTCACGCGGCTCGGCGCCTTCTCCCGGCCCACGTTACCCATCACCGAGCGGGCGTGAGCCACGGCCTCACGCGCGGCCTCGGAAGACGCGGACTCGGCGGCCGCAACATCCTCGACGCTCGGCTCGGAGGCCTGGGGCGAGGCGGGGGCGGACTCGGACGCGACGGACGCGGAGGCAATCGAGCCACCGGCCTGCTCCTCGGCGGAGGCCAGGGCACGCTCGAACTGCTTGGCGTAAGAGAACACCTGCTGGACGGACTCCTCACGGATGCGCTCGACCATCGCCTGGAACATCTGAGCACCCTCGTCCTTGTACTCGACGAGCGGGTCACGCTGACCCATGGCGCGCAGGCCAATGCCTTCCTTCAGGTAATCCATCTCGTAGAGGTGCTCACGCCACAGGCGATCGACCACGGAGATGACGACGCGGCGCTCAAGGGTGCGCATGGGCTCCTCGCCCAGCTGCGCCTGCGCCAGCGGGTTCGCATTCAGACGATCTTCGGTATCCGCGTACACGGCGTGGATGTCGCCGACCAGCTCGGTCACCAGGTCATCGCGCACGAGGGACGCGGCGCCACCGTGCTCCTCCAGGACCTCGTCGATCGTGACCGACGGCGGGTAGTAGCCGCGCAGGTTCTCCCACAGGGAGGGCAGATCCCACTCGTCCACGGCCTTGTCGGCGATGGCCTCATCAACCAGGCCGGTGACCAGGGACTCCATGAAGGCGCGCATCTGCGGGCCCATGTCCTCGCCCTCGAGCACCTTGCGGCGCTCACCATAGATGGTCTCGCGCTGACCCGTCATGACGTCGTCGTACTTCAGGACGTTCTTACGGATCTCGAAGTTGCGTGCCTCCACCTGGTGCTGGGCCGACGCGATCGAGCGCGACACCATGCGGTTTTCCAGCGGCATATCCTCCGGATAGGCGCCCGAGGCCATGATGCGCTGAGCCATGCCCGAGTTGAACAGGCGCATCAGGTCGTCTTCCATCGACAGGTAGAAGCGGGACTCGCCCGGGTCACCCTGACGGCCGCTTCGTCCGCGCAGCTGGTTGTCGATACGACGCGACTCGTGGCGCTCCGAACCGAGCACGTACAGGCCGCCCAGCTCGCGCACTTCCTCGCGCTCAGCCTCAACGGCGGCTTCCGCGGCCTCGAGGGCCTTGGGCCACGCCTCGCGATACTCCTCCGGGTTCTCCTTCGGATCGAGCCCCTCGGCGGCCAGGTTCGCCTGGGCGAGGAACTCCGAGTTACCGCCCAGCATGATGTCGGTACCACGGCCGGCCATGTTCGTGGCGACCGTGACCGCGCCCTTGCGACCGGCCATCGCGACGATGGCGGCTTCGCGGGCGTGCTGCTTAGCGTTGAGCACCTGGTGCGGAATGTGCTTCTTCTTGAGCATCTGGGACAGCAGCTCGGACTTTTCGACCGAGGCGGTACCGATGAGGACGGGCTGGCCGGCCTCGTGGCGCTCGACGACGTCCTCGATGATCGCGTTCAGCTTGCCCTTCTCCGTCGGATAGACGAGGTCGGGCTGGTCCTTGCGGATCATCGGCTTGTTCGTGGGGATCGGGATGACGTCGATCTTGTAGGTCGACGCGAACTCGGCAGCCTCGGTCTCAGCCGTACCCGTCATGCCCGAACGCGAACCCTCGGGGTAGAGGCGGAAGTAGTTCTGCAGCGTGATCGTGGCCAGCGTCTGGTTCTCCGCCTTGATCTCGACGCCTTCCTTGGCCTCGATCGCCTGGTGCATGCCGTCGTTGTAACGGCGGCCCGGCAAGACACGGCCCGTGTGCTCGTCGACGATGAGGACCTCGCCACCATCCACGATGTAGTCGCGGTCCTTGAAGAACAGCTCCTTGGCTCGGATCGCGTTGTTGAGGAAGCCGATCAGCGGGGTGTTCGCGGCCTCGTAGAGGTTCTCCACGCCCAGCTGATCCTCAACCTTGTCGATGCCCGGCTCCAGGATGCCGACGGTCTTCTTCTTCTCATCGACCTCGTAGTCCTCGTCGCGCTTGAGCATGCGCGCGATGCGAGCGAACTCCACGTACCAGCGGTTCAGATCGCCATCCGCGGGGCCCGAAATGATGAGGGGGGTACGGGCCTCGTCAATAAGAATCGAGTCAACCTCGTCGACGATGACGAAAGCGTGGCCACGCTGAACCATGTCCTCGGGCACCTGCGCCATGTTGTCACGCAGGTAGTCGAAGCCGAACTCGTTGTTCGTGCCGTAGGTGATGTCGCAGGCGTACATCTCGCGGCGCTCGGCCGGCGTCTGGCCCACGAGGATACAACCGCACGTCATGCCCAGGAAGTTGTACACGCGGCTCATCAGGTCCGACTGGTACTTCGCCAGGTAGTCGTTGACCGTCACGACGTGCACGCCCTTGCCGGTCAGCGCGCGCAGGTACGAGGGCATTGTGGCGACCAGGGTCTTACCTTCACCGGTCTTCATTTCCGCGATCTTGCCCTGGTGCAGGGCAATACCACCCATGACCTGCACGTGGAAGGGACGCATGCGCAGGATTCGCCACGAGGCCTCACGCACCGTCGCAAACGCCTCCACCAGGATGTCATCCAGGGTCTCGCCCTCTTCGAGGCGATCCTTGAACTCCTGAGTCTTGGCCTGCAGCTCCTCGTCGGTCAGAGCCTCAAAATCCTCCTGCAAGGCATCAACCTGCGACGCAAGCCGATCCAGCTTGCGCAGCATACGCCCTTCGCCAGCGCGAAGGATCTTGTCAATAATCGACACGAATAGCTCCTGACGTTCCTCGCCCGCCCCCTTGTAGAGCGGACAGTCAAATCCACCCATTAGTTTACGAACTAACCGCCCAAAGTGGAAACGCCCGCGCGAACATGGACGCATTTAACGCTCACAGCGCACACAGGGGCGCCCCGGGCCTCGTGCCCGGGGCGCCCCACGGTCCTTCAACCGTCAGATTGTCGTGTTCAAGCGAAGCACGCCGTACGTCCACCCGTGGCGGTGGTAGACGACGCACGGCTGGTTCGTGTCCTTGTCGACGAAGAGGAAGAAGGGGTGGCCGACCATCATCATCTGATCCAGGGCCTCATCCACGCTCATCGGCGGGGCCTCGTGCACCTTCTGACGGACGATGATCGGGGTATCACCCCACTGCTCCTCGCGAGCCTCTCCGACCTTCAGGTCCTCAGCGCTGCGCAGCGGCTTGGGAGCCTCGGGTTCGGGTGCGGCAACCTCTTCGACGACGGGAGCTTCGAGGATTTCGGCTTCGGCCAGGTCGCGCGGGTACCGGCGGCGGTGGTCCTTCACGCGATCACGCAGGCGGCGCAGGCGCTCATAGAGCTTGCCGGCGGCGATGTCGACGGCCGCGTAGCGATCAGCGGACTGAGCCTCAGCGCGGATGATCGGGCCCTTACCGTAAACGGTCAGCTCAATGCGCTCGGCGGTGTCGGCCTGGCGGGGGTTACGTTCGTGAGTCAGCTCCACGTCGACGCGCTGAGCGCGGGGGTAGAACTGAGTGATCTTCGAAACCTTCTCCTCCACGTAAGCCCGGAAATTCGGGTGAATCTCGGCATTACGTGCGACGACGGTGATGTCCATGTGTTTCCTCCATGGTGTGCGGCGGGCGTCGTTGCCCGCAGGTGGGGATTGTTCGGTGCTCACTGCCCGAACCGTGGTCTGAGCTATCACCTCCCGCACTGACGTGAGGAGCGTCCCTGCTGCTCACGCTATCGAAAGTCTATAGTCACATCATACCCCAGCCGGTGACGCACGTCATGAGATAAGGCCGGGTCGGCACAGCGTCACAACCGCCGCAAGCCCACCCAGCACACGCTCCATTTCCCGGACCGTTGCCCCCGTCGTCACCACGTCATCGACCGCCACAACGACAGCACCGCGAGGCGGGACCGCGAGCGCCCGCATCGCCCCCATACGCCCCACCGTGCGCTGGGCCCCCGCTTTGCCCGACTGAGAGGTCGCACCCACGCGCAGGCGCACCGCATCCACCACCCGCACGCGCACGCCCACCCGCGCGCTCGCAGCCAACGCCCGGGCAACGGCGCACGCCAGCGGCAACGCCACCTGCCTGCCCCGCAGGCGCCTCTTCCACGACGAGGGCGCAGGCACCACCCACACGTCCACCGCTCCCCCACCCACGGGCGCCCTCCCCTCACGGGAACCCCCAGCGGCAGCGGGCGACCCCGCCACGCCCAGCACCCGAGCCACGGCGGTGCCGAGGCGGGCGCCGGCCTCGTCAAGGAAATCGCTCACGTCCGTGCGCGCGGAATGTTTGGCGGTGAGCACGATGCGCCGCAGGGGACCCGCGTAATCCCCCATGGCCAGCCCGGGTAGGTCGCCGTGCGTGCCCTCGATGATCGTCGGGACCGGCTCGACCTGGGCGAGACGCCGACATGAGGGGCACAGGACCTCGTCCCAGGCGCGGCACCCCGCGCATTGGACGGGAAGGATCGCTCCGATCAAGCCCCGCGCGAGAGTGCGATGACCGCGCACGCCCACCACGGCACCTAACCCGCGTAGCGCGCGGACGAAAGCGGCTCGGGGGCGTTTTGCCACAGCGCGCCCGAGCGGATCAGGACCTGTGTCTTACCCGCCTCATCGGTGCCCGTGATGACGATCGAGGAGGAGGACGCGCCGGCGCTCATCGTTCTCACGCGGACGGGCAGTGACACGCTCGAGGGCAACCCACCGAGGGGAAGGGTGATGAGCTGATCGTCGGCGCTTCCTGCCTCGCGCACGACGAGGGCCAGACCCGTCGACGTCGTCCACGAGCCATCGATGACGGTTCCACGCTCGAGACTCACCTGGGTCAGGGATCGCACCGCCTGTGGGCGTCCCGCGGGGCCACGTTCGACGACGCCCACCCACGCACTGGAATCGTTTCCGCGAATAACGAGCGCGCGCGTCCCGTCCGGCGAGATGCGCACGGCGCGGATGTCGCCCGCACTCTCGGACTCGACACTCACGGGGAAGACGCCGTCCGCCCCACCCGCGACCGACACCGAGGCCGCCGACGTCGAGGCACCCCACACCCACCCAAAACGATCAATGGAGGGACCCAGAGGCGCAGCGCCGGGAATATAGGCAACGGATGCGCCCGCTCGCTGCGCGTACACGCCGTCGGCGCTACTCCAGGCGATGAGCGACGGATCCACCGGGGACGCCGTCGGAGAGGAAGCCCCCGACACCGAGGCGAGCATCGTCACCGCCGTACCCGAGACGATCCCCACCCCATCCGGCCCGGCACCGACGAGAGTGTCGAGGGAATAGGTGGGCGCAGCAGGAGGAGTGGGCGCGTCCAGGGTCTCGCCGGACAGCGACACGCTCACCTGGGACACATCTGCCGCCTGGGTGAGCGTACGCGTCAGCTCCCATGCGAGGCTCTCGCGGCCGCCCTCGCTCGCGGGCATGACGGCATTGAGTTCGACGTGCGCGACTCCATCACTAACATCGACGCCGTGGGAGGGGATCGTCGTGCCTGCAGGAATAGCGTTCGCCGTGACGGGAGCGAGGGCCTGGCTGGGCCCAGCGACGAGGCCGGCCAGCAGGTACGAGGCGAGGCGACGCGAAGGATACCACCGAGGATCCGCGACCAGGTCGGAGCCGTCCTGGGTCGGAAAGTAGAGGTTGACGAGCGAGTACGAGGCCGTGAACGCCGCGCGACTCATGAGGACCATGTTGTCCGGCGCGTTGATGCGCCACTGTCCGTCTTCGCGCACCAGTGTGAACGTGTGCGATGCCGTCGACGCATCGACGCGCGTGAGCACGCCGGACGAATCAACGCTGGCCACGCCGAGCACCGAGACCGTCACATCGACCTGCGAGGCTGTCTCGGAGCCGGCGGTGATGGCGGGCGTGGTGTCGGTGTCATAGAGAAGAATCTCCGTGTCCGGCTGCCAGGTGCGAGCGGAGGAAGCACTCAGGAAGAGGCGGGCGGTCGCAAAGTCGTCCTGCGGCCCGGCCGCACACGCCAGGAGAAAATCATTGACAAGCGTCGCAGCATCGGACCCGTCAGAGGGGCCCTCCGCCGAGAACTGAACGCCGCTGCCGTCACGGGAGGACACGTCGAAGGGAGCCGGAGCCGACGACCGGGGCAGGGACGTACAGCCCGCGAGAATCAGGCATGCGAGCGCAGCGAGGACGAGGGGGCGTTTCATTCGGCCTCCCACAGGGCGAGGGGACGGCTGGCGATCTCCTCGCCGGCTCGCTTGGGCAGTGTCATGAGGAAGGAAGCTCCCTTTCCGGGCTCGCCGTATGCCTGCAGGCGCCCGCCGTGGATGGCGACGTCTTCCGTCGCGATCGCGAGGCCGAGGCCGGTGCCTCCGGTCGTGCGCGCTCGAGCGGTGTCCGCACGGTAGAAGCGATCGAAAACGTGGTCAGCGACCTCCTGGGTCATTCCCACACCACGATCGCGCACGCGGCAGGCCACGTCCGTCTCAGTGGCCGCCACGGTGATCGTCACGGTCGTGCCGTCCGCGTGCTCGATCGCGTTGACAACGAGGTTGCGGATCACGCGTTCAATGCGGCGCTCATCGATCTCTGCACCAGCTCGCACCGGAGCCACGATCTCAACCGTGACGCCCTGGCGCTGCGCGAGATCGGCGCACGCTTCGACGACGCGTGTCACGATGGGGCGCAGGTCGCGTTCCTCTGCATCCAGCAGCGCGCTCGCGGCGTCGTATCGCGAGATTTCCAGCAGGTCGGCGAGCATCTGCTCCATGCGTTCGGTCTGGTCATGCAGGAGCTCCGCGGAGCGGCGTGCGTGGGCGGGCAGCTCGTCGCGGTTATCCCACACGACGTCCTCGGCCATGCGGATCGTCGTCAGCGGCGTGCGCAGCTCGTGAGACACGTCGGAGACGAAGCGCTGCTGGAGCTTCGCGAGCTCGTCGTAGCGCGAGATGGTGTCCTGCAGCGAGGACGTCATAGCGTTGAATGCTCGCCCCAAGTCCGCCATCTCATCATCGCCGCGCACATCAACGCGCACGTCCAGGTCGCCCTCGGAGGCCTTCGTCGCCGCCTGGGCCGTCACGCGCACGGGCAGGAGCAGGCGATGGAGGAGCGCAAATACGCCGATCGGCAGGGCGACGATGACCGGCAGGGAGGACAGGAGCAGAACCCGCAGAACGACATCGACCTGAGCTTGGTCGGCGGACAGCGAATACAGAATGTAGAGCTCGTGCGTGCCCGCTCGGGGCAGCTGAACCTGGGTGCCGACGAGGATCCCCGGCTCTTCCTTCTTGCCGTCGCTCGACCGGATGGCCACCGACTGCCACTGCGCCCCTCCCCCGGCAACCGCCGCGCGCATCTGCGCCGTCACGAGACCACGCATCTGCTCATCCTCAATCTGGTTGATGCGCAGCGAGGCCGCGGTGCCTTCGGAGCGCAGCAGCGCCACATTGGTCGCGCCCGCGCCTGCAGCCGAGGCCTTGAGCGAAGCCAGCGCCCCACGCGCGGACTCCTGCACCTGCGCGGGAGACGAGGCCGTCGACGACGAAAAGACAGACTGAGCCGAGGAGAACCGAAGGGACGCGTCGGCCAAGATCGCATCCCTGCGCGTCTCGAACATGGACGTGCGCAGCTGGGAGGCGATGATGACGCCCGAGACGAGAACAATCACGAGGACCGCGAGCGTAATCGCAACCGCGAGCCGAGCCGACAGGGAGTGACGGATGCGGCGGGCGAGGTGCGAGGACGCAAGGAATGCCCACGGCCTCGACGACGTAATGGCGCCCACGAGGCGCTTGAGCGCGTCCCTACGCTCCCGCGCCTGCACGGTATCCCACCCCGCGGACGGTCACAACGAGCTCGGGGCGCTCCGGGTCACGCTCGATCTTCGAGCGCAGACGCTGCACGTGCACATTCACCAGCCTCGTGTCCGCCGCGTGACGGTAGCCCCACACCTGTTCGAGGAGCTCCTCACGCGAGAAAACCTTCCAAGGCGCGCGAGCCAGCGTCACCAAGAGGTCGAATTCGAGGGGAGTCAGAGCAATGACATGCCCGTCTCGCTTCACGACGTGACCGGCCACGTCAATAGACAGGTCCTGCAACGTGAGTCCCTCGTCCACCTGAGCGTCCTCGCGTCCGCGCAAACGGGCACGCACGCGGGCCACGAGCTCCTTGGGTTTGAAAGGCTTGGGCACGTAGTCGTCAGCTCCGGCCTCCAGTCCCGTGACAACGTCAGACGTGTCGGAACGAGCGGTCAACATAACGATCGGCGCATCCGAGATACGTCGAATCGCACGACACACGTCAAAACCGTCCATGCCCGGCAGCATCACGTCCAGCAGGACGAGGTCGGGGTGGCTCTCTTGGAATTGAGCCAGCGCCTGGGATCCATCGGCGCAAAAGACGACGTCGAAGCCCTCATTGTGAAGGACAATACCGATCATCTCGGCCAGGGCGACGTCGTCGTCGACGACGAGGATGCGCGAACTCATGTCACGATAGTGTCACGAAATCGTCACGAACGCAGAAGACTCGCGCATCAATGACCCAATTTCTGCCCTGGACAAGGTTTCACGCGACGGCCGCGTATGGCAGGATTGGTGACAGACCGACACCATCAACATGGAGGCACGAATGAGCACCCCGTGGACCGCTCCCGACTCGTCGAACCCGTATCAGCCCACCGGGGCACAGCCAGGGGCAGCGGGCGGCCAGGCGTATGGCTCTCAATCCTCCTACGGTGGTCAGCCCGGATACGGTGGCCAGAACAACTACGGTGGCCAGCCGGGCTACGGTGGCCAGCCGGGCTACGGCGGTCAGCCCGGATACGGTGGCCAGCCCGGATACGGCGGTCAACCCGGATACGGCGGTCAACCCGGATACGGCGGCCAGCCCGGATACGGCGGCCAACCCGGCTACGGCGGACAGCAAGCATACGGTGGCCAGCAGGGTTATGCCTCGCAGCCCGGCGCCTCCGGCTACAGCGTGAACACCAACCAGTGGGGATGGGAAGCCAAGCCCGGCATCATCCCCCTGCGCCCGCTCACGATCGGTGACCTGATGAGCGGTTCGTTTGCCGCGATCCGTCAGAATCCGAAGATTCTCTTCGGATTCACCATGGCGGTCATGGCGGTCGTCTCCCTCATCTCCATGGTGACTGCATTCCTCCCAACCGCGCTCGGGTCGGTGGCCGATTCAAACGACCCTCAGGCGCAGCTGGCGGGGACGGAGGATTTGGCTGTCCTGCTGCTGACCAGCCTGGCATCTCAGGGTGTGCAGACACTGTCGATGGTTGCGGGCACCACCATCATCATGGGCATGCTGGCGACCACGGTGTCGCAGATGATGATTGGCAACAAGGTGACCCTCTCGCAGGCCTGGGCGATGACGCAGCCTCGTCTGGGCGCCTTGATCGGCACGTTCATCGTGACCGGCATTGTCACGATGCTCCCGGTGATCATCTGGGGCCTCCTCATGATCGCATTCTTCTTCGTCTACGCCGCCGACGACTCGACCGGTGGGGTCCTCCTGGGCATTGGTCTCTTCCTTTTCATCCCCGTCGTCGCCAGCGTCTACTTCCTGAGCATCAAGTTCGCTTTCGCTTCCGTCATCACGGTGCTTGAGGAGATCGGACCGATCGCGTCCTTGAAGCGTTCGTGGAACCTGATCAAGGGCTACTTCTGGCCGACGCTTGGGCGAATCTTCCTCGTCTCGTTCATCGCCGGTTTCGTCGCCGGTTTCATCGGAGGTTTCATCGCCGGCATCACGGGAGTCACCGCGTTCGCCATGGCCGATAATGAGACCGGTTCGATGATTCTTATCGCGATCACAACGGGTCTGACGACCCTCGCCAGCGGCCTCGTCACGCCGCTCACTGCCACCTATGAGACGCTCATGTACGCGGACCTGCGTATCCGTAAGGAGAACTTCGCGGCGGTCCTCATGCAGGCGAGCGTCCAGCCTCAGTGAGTCCCATGCTCAGCTGTGAGGTTCCGCTGACGCCCGACCAGGGCGAGGCTCGTGACTGGCTCCTCAAAGAGCTTGCCAAGGGCGAATACGGCGAGATCCGTGGCCCAATCGTCGGCTTCGTCAAGAATTTGATCGACGATTTCTTCGAGCTCCTGTCGTGGAAGGGACAGGGCGCCCCACCGATCTCGCTGATCCTGGCGATTCTGGCGATCATTGTGATCGCGGCCCTGGTCATTGTGCTCATCCTCAACCCGATTCGTCTGGCGAGACGGCGCAAGTCGGGCGCTGTCTTCGAGGAGGAGACCAGCGCGCCGCAGGTTCAGGCGTCCTTCGACGAGGCCGTGGCCGCTCAGGATTGGAACCTGGCGTACGTGTGGGCCTACCGTCTCATGGTTCTGGGCCTCGATGACCACGACATCGTCTCCTCGACTCCGGGCCTGACCGCCCGCGAGGCCGCCGACGCGGCGACCCGGGTCGCCCCCGGCCTGGCCCCGCAGCTGTCCGCATACGCCGAGTCCTTCGACCAGGTTCGCTACGGTCGTGCCGCGGTCTCGCGCGACGAGGTGGACGCGCTGCGTTCCTTTACTCCGGTCCTCCTCGATCTGTGTAGCCACGCGAAGGACGAGTCATGAAGTCCCGGCAGGTCGCGATCGTCACTCCCACGGCGCGTGAGCGTTTCTCGGCGGCGCGTCCGATGCTCCTGCTCATTGCGGTCACGGTGATTGCCCTGATCGGTTCGGCCTTCCTCAGCCAGATGGGGTACAACAACGCGCCCGTTGGCATTCGCAATAAGCACGGTGATGGCGCCCGCGCGCTCGCCCAGGTGCTCGGCGACCACGGGGTGTCCGTGCGCGAAGTCGGAGCGAAGGGTGCATCCGAGGTGGGCGATGACACGACCCTCGTCGTCATTTTTCCCGCGAGGATGAGCGATTCTATCGCCAAGGCGGTCGAGACTCGGGCGAACGTCGTCTACGTCGGACTCGAGGAAGAATACGATTCGTCTGCTCCCTACCTCGACGGTCTTCGCGCGAAGCGTGACTGGCACAGCTCACGTGTCGTGACGGCCAGGTGCAACTCCGAAACGGCGACGCGCGCGCAGTCGCTGACGTCCTCCGCCTACGCGGTCAGTGGCAGCACAAGCAGCGCAAACGGCTGGGCACTGTGCTTCCCCGGGGAAGACGACACCTACGCATACGCCGAGAAGGCCGAATCAGGGCATTTCCGCGCGATCATTCCCGATTCGCTGCGCCTGCGAAACCGCGCGATCACCGACGAGGGCAACGCGGCCCTCGCGATCAACGCGATCGGGCGCACCTCCAAGGTCGCCTGGTATTCGCCACAGACGACGGATAGCCTCGGCCACGGGAAAGACGACAGCGCCGAGGCCCCGTACCTCGCACCCGCTTTCCTCCTCACGATCGGGGCGTGCCTGATTGCCGCGATCGCCCGAGGCAGGCGCCTGGGCCCCCTGACGCCGGAGAAACTCCCCATTGAGGTTCCCGCCTCCGAAACCGTCATCGGTAAGGCCCGTCTCATGCGCTCTCAGCGGGCGTACGAGCACGCCGCCACGGCGTTGCGTAGCGCCAGCGCCACACGCATCGCGACCGCACTGGGTATCGCCCACACTGGCGACCGCGAAGCTCTGATCCGTGCGATTGAGCAACGAGGCCTGCTCACGTCGCGCTCGACCGCCCTCTTGTGGGGTCCTCCCCCCACGTCCGAGAAGGAACTGATCCGCCTCGCCCACGACCTCGACGCTCTCGAAAAGGAGATCCGCCATGACTAGCCCGATTCCCGGCCCCTCGTCCAACGGTGTGCCCCAGCCCGGCCCCGCTCCCGAGGGCGCGCCCCAGCAGGTTCCGGCGCCCTCGGCGGCTCCGGGCGTCTACGCGCCCCAGGGTGAGGTGCCCGCGCAGGGCGCCCCGGCCTCGTACGTGCCAAATGCCCCCGCTCCTCAGGGCACGCCCCAGGGGGCTCCGCAGCAGGCCACCTCCTACTCGGCGCCCACCGGCGAAGGGTGGTCGGGGCGTTCGCTCAGCGAGAGCGAGCGGCGCACGCAGGAATCCCTCCTGGCTCTCAAGGCCGAGATCGGCAAAGCCGTCGTCGGCCAGGATGGCGCGATCACCGGCCTGATCGTTGCCCTTGTCGCCGGCGGTCACGCCCTGCTGGAGGGTGTGCCCGGCGTCGCGAAGACGCTGCTCGTGCGCACCCTCGCCCGCGCACTCGACGTCGACATGGCACGCATCCAGTTCACCCCCGACCTCATGCCCGCGGACATCACGGGGTCCATGGTGTGGGATGCGGGCCATTCCGAGTTTGTGTTCCGCGAGGGGCCGGTTTTCACGAACCTGCTGCTCGCCGACGAAATTAACCGCACTCCCCCCAAGACCCAGTCCGCGTTGCTGGAATCGATGGAGGAGCACACGGTGTCGATCGACGGCGCCACGCGCACGCTTCCGGATCCTTTTATGGTTATTGCCACCCAGAACCCGGTCGAGTACGAAGGCACCTACCCCCTGCCCGAGGCCCAGCTGGACCGTTTCCTCCTCAAGCTTGAGCTCCCCCTGCCCTCGCGCGAGGCCGAGATCGACATCATCGCCCGCCACCAGGCCGGCTTCAACCCAATGTCTCTGGCCGAGGCCGGCATCCAGCCCGTGGCGGGTGCCGCCGACATTCATGCGGCACACGAGGCTGCCTCGCGCATCGAGGTCGCGCCCGCAGTCATGGCCTACCTCGTGGACCTGTGCCGCGCGACGCGTACGTCCGCTGCCGTGCGTGTGGGTGTCTCTCCGCGTGGCGCGACCGCGCTGCTGCGCACCTCTCGCGTATGGGCATTCCTCCAGGGACGAGGCTTCGTCACCCCCGACGACGTCAAGACGATGGCCCCCGTGACCCTCGCTCACCGACTGGGTCTGCGCGCCGAGGCCAACCTGGAAGGTGTGGACGCCACCGACGTCATCACCGGCGTCCTCGCGGCCACCCCCGTTCCTCGCTGAGGCTCCCCGTGGCGATTTCGGCGCGCAGCGCACTCCTCGTCCTGGTGGGCCTGATCCCGCTCGCTTTCGCCCCATCCCGCGGCTTCGCGTGGATGTGGTGCGGCATTGTCGTGCTCGTCTGTCTGCTGGATGCCCTCGCCGCCCCCTCGCCGCGCACTCTGCGCATGAGCCGCGAGGTCACCGGACCGATCCGCGCCGACCAGAGCACCGAGGCCTCGCTGCGCCTGACGAACACGACCAAGCGCCACATGGTCCTGGACGTGCGCGACGCGTGGCCTCCGTCCCTGCGTCAGTCGCCGTCCTTCCGGCGTGTGCGCGTGCTCCCAAAGTCCGCGGAGAAGATCACGACGCTCCTGTCCCCCACCAGGCGAGGAACACGACACGCGGACGTCGTCACGATTCGTTCCTGGGGTCCCCTGCACCTGGGGGCTCGCCAGGTGTCGATCAGCGCACCCCTGACCCTGTCGGTGCTGCCGGAGTTTAAGGCGCGGGTACTTCTCCCCTCGCGCTTGGCCCGCCTCCACGAACTCGAAGGGACAACGCCGACGACGCTGCGCGGCGCAGGCACCGAGTTCGACTCGCTGCGCGCGTACGTCGTGGGAGATGACCCCCGCGACATCGACTGGCGCGCGTCCGCCCGCTCCACCGAGCTCATGGTGCGCCAGTGGCGTCCCGAACGCGACCGCCACGTCGTCATCGTCGTGGACTGCGGTCGCGCATCCTCCGCGCTGCTCGGCGCCCCCGAGAACGAGGAAGTCGACTCGATCGCGCTGGGCCGCGCGCCACGCCTGGATTCCTCGATCGAAACCACCCTGCTCCTGGCAGCATTGGCCGATCGTGCGGGCGACAAGGTCCACGTCATCGCCGTCGATTCACGCGTGCGCGCCCGCGTCTCCGGCGTGCGCGGGGCCAAGATCATCGAGACGCTCGCGCACGTGTTCACGGACTTGAACCCGCGCCTGGATGTCACCGACTGGTCGAGGGCAGCTGACGCCGTCGAAGAGACTGTGCGCCACTCGGCATTCGTCGTCATCGCCACGAAGATCCCGCCCGCCGGACTGGAAACCGAGTTCACCGACGCCCTGGCACGCCTGACGAAGCGCCATACGGTACTCGTCGCATCGGCGACCGACCCCGACGAGATTCGTGCCCGCAACGGGCGGGAGGACGCTGACGCGGTATTCCTGGCAGCATCGGCAGCGCTCGCCGAACGGTCCGACGCTGCCGGGGCGGCGGACGTGCGCCTCGCGGGTGCCCTCACGCTGCAGGCCTCGGCGGGTCTGTTGCCCGCCCGCACGGCCGACCGCTACATCGAGTTGAAGAAGAGCGGACGCCTGTAAGCCCGCGAGCGCGGTGTCAGCCCGCCACCGGCTGGTAGTAGCCCGCGTCGATACCGACGTCGGCGTCCTGGCCCGCCTGTTGCGCCCTGCGCCCGAGGATCAGCGTGTACGCCCACACAGCTGCGGTCATCAGCACCCCGAGGGCGATCTTGACGGCGTCGGGCAGCTCCGAGGGCGTGACGAAGCCTTCGAGAACACCCGAGCCCGCGAGGAGGATGGCGCAGCCCGCTGCCACCGTCATAGAGCTACGCGCGGCCACGCCCACCGCTTGGTAGCGCGTCGCGGCGCCGGGGACGAGGAGCGCCCAGAAGACCCTCAGGCCCGCTGCGATCGAGATGAAGACGGCGGTCAGTTCGGGCAGTCCGTGCGGCAGGATGAAACGGAAGAAGTGCCAGGGCCCCGCGTAGACGGTCACAACAGCTCCGGCCACCCCCACGTTCGTCGCGTTGGTCCACAGGATCTTCAGCGGGTACACGCCGGTCACGCCCGTCACCACGCCCTGCAGAGCAATCCACGCGTTGTTCGCCCAGACGGAGAGCCCAAACTCCGCATTCGTGTCCTGGTGGTAGTACTCGACGAAGTCACTGTTCGCGTATTGGCGCAGCTGCTCGGGCGTCCCCAGCTGGTTCATCGCCTCCGGGTGGGTGACCAGGTAGTGGCCCTCAATGAGAGCGAGCACGATGGACACGACCATGACGCCCACCGTCACCCATCGAATCTGATAGAGGGCGTAGGGCAACGACACCTTGAAAAAGCGTGCAATCACGGTTCCGTTGATGCCCGCCGTTCCCGCTAAGCGCCCACGAGCTGCCGACAGGATGCGCGAGAGCTCCGCAATGACGTCGGGATCGGGACTGGTCGTACGCACGCGCGCCAGGTCGGTGGTGGCAGATCGGTAGAGCCGATCAAGCTCGTCGATCTGCTCGCCTGTCAGAGAGCGGGTACGCGTCAGTTCCTCGAGGCGTTTCCACTCCGTTTTTCCGCTCACCCGCAGCACATCGATGTCCATTGGACTAGCGTGTCATACATGAGCGCGCAACGCAGTCAATCACGCGTCATTCAAGACGACTACGTCCGCACGGGTGAAGCCGTCTCCCTCGACGTCACCCCTGCCTCGCCCCCCGAACGCTTCGCCGCAGCAGTCATCGACGGCACGACGTACCTGGGGGCGGCGCTCCTCGTTTTCATCAGCGCCGCACGTACCTGGTCGAACGACTCTGCCTCTCTCGTGCGCGTCTTCATGATCGGCTTGGTCGCCTCGGTCATGTTTTTCGTCCCCTTCGTGGTCGAAATCGCCACGAAAGGCCGTTCGCTCGGCAAATGGGCGCTCAACCTGCGGGTCGTACGCGACGACGGCGGCGCAATTACCGCTCGCCACAGCGCTGTACGCGTCGGCGTGGGAATCCTGGAAAACTGGCTGACGTCGGGCGGCCTCGCGTTCTTCACCGAACTCGTCAACAAGAAGGGCAAGCGTCTGGGGGATATCGCGGCAGGGACGATGGTGTGCTCCCAGGGAGAATCGGTCTTCTACCCTCCCCTGGTGATGCCTCCCGGGCTCGAGGAGTGGGCGGCCTCGGCGACGATCCTGCCCCTCGACGATGCTCTCGCGGCCGAGGCTCGCGCGTTCCTGGGAGCAAACCGCTCCATCGATACGAAGCTGCGCGGGCAGGTCGCGACTTCCCTCGCTGAGCGTCTCGTGAAGCGCGTTCAGACGCCTCTGCCGCCGGGACTGCACCCGGAGATCGTGATTGCGGCCATTCTCGTGGCCCGCCGTGATCGCGAGTGGGAGCGCGAGTGTGAGCGTCGTGCGCGCGGCAAGGCGCGATTCCACGAGGCGACGCAGCCTCGCTTCGGCCTGTAGGGGTTAGTCCTCGGAGTCCGCCTCAGAGCCGTCAACCACCGTGAACTGCGCACGCCTGCGCGCGTACGGGCTCGAGGGGTCGAGCGGGCTCGACGTGTCGGGGCTTCCCACGGAGCGCGCGGGGCCAAACGGACCGGTTTGAGGCCTGCGAGCGCCGGGAGCGGGAGTCGGCTCAGCCTGCGCCTCCTGAGCGACGCGACGCACGGCGTCAACGAGCGCGGCGAGGTCATCTCCGGAGGGCGGAGCCGGTTCGAAATTGGTCGCCAGACGGACAACCTGCCAGCCCAGCGGCGCGGTGAGATTCTGCGCGTGTTCCTCGCACAGGTCATACGAGTTGGGATCCGCGACGGTCGCAAGGGGGCCGACAACGACGGTTGAATCTCGGTAATCGTAGGTGAGGGTGGCGACGGCGGCGGTCGAGCAGCCGGGTTTGGAGCAGTGGCGTTGGGCAATCACGTCCCTAAGAGTACGACACTCTGTGCGCCGATGGCCCACTCCCGCGCGCCATGTGCCTACCCTGAGGGGGTGTTTTCCACGCGCCGCCACATCTCGAGCCGCAACCGCCACGGTCGCGGTCCTCGCGGTCCCCTCTTTTTCCCGGGAACACCGGCGTGGAGGACGCGGCGCGAGGACTTCGATCTGATGGTGCGCGAACTCGTCACTGAGCTCATTCGTCGCTGGCCTCAGGTGTCCACGATCGAATTCGCCGTGGAGGATGTTCCGCCGTCAGATCCGGCCCCCTGGGAGTCTCACAGCGTCGTTGTCGCACGCATTTTCCCGGCCGATCGTCGTCGCGGTCTGCGGGACCGGATCGTGGTCTACCGCCTGCCGATCACGCTGCGCTGCCCGCCCGAGGAAGTCGCCGTCATGACGCGCAGGGTCCTCATCGAGAGGATCAGTCACATTCTGGCGCTGCCGCCGGACGAGATCGACGACGCGATGCGCTGATTAGTTGGCGGTGCGGATGGCGCCGGTGACAGCGCTAATGCCCTCCGTGCCCACGTTCCACGTGGTGCTCATGCGCCCCACTGCGGTGTCGGCGGTGATGACCAGGGCTGCCTGGATCGGGGTATCCGCACTGATGGTGCTCGCGCTGTCCGGAAGACTGACGAGGGTGGGGACTCCCGGAGCGACGTAGATCGTTCGGTTTCCCACGCGCACCGGAACAGCTCCCGGGGTCGAGGCGGAGGTACCGCTCGACTGCGCATCGCGTGATTCACCCGATTGGGAGGCTCCGGACTGCGAGGTGACGGGAGAGGGCGACGCCCAGATGTCAGGGGTGGCGCTCGGACCGGGCGCAGCGGACTGCGCGTTATCCCCCTGGCTCGCGGTTGCAGCGCCAGCAGCATCGGCGGGCGCGTACAGGAGGAGGCTCGCGGACGAGGCGTTCACGCCGGAGTCGGTGGCAATCGATGTGGCACGAAGGGGGGTCGAGGAGAGCACGGAGGTGGTCATCGTCGTCAACTGGCTAGCGCCGGGAACCGAGGCCTCGGTGAACGTCGTCGCGGGGCTCGCGTTGGAACGCATGATCCAGGCGCTGAGACGCTCGGCCCAGGGGGCGCCGACGGTGATCGTCGTCGTCTGTGCCACGACCTCGCGATCCGAGGTGACGACGAGCGCGATCGGAGTAGCGTCGCTGGACGCGCCATCGAGTGGCATCTCAAGGGTGGTCCCCTCGGCGACGGTCGCTTGACCGCCGGAGAGCGGGTGTACGCCCGTCGAATCGGCGACGGAGACGCTCACGTGGGCATCACCCGAGGGCGACACGAGGCGCAGGAGCGACGTGCCCTTGGGATCCACTCCCAGGATCGTCTGCGAGGTCGCGGGCACGACTGCGGAGGCGAGCGTGGTCCCCTGGGGGATCTCACCGTTCATCAGGGAGGCCTGCACCCAGGCGGCGACGCCTCCCCCGTCTGCACGGACGTGGAGGGCGAGGGAGTTCTCGTCCGGGAACCATCCCGCGAGGAGCACCGACACCGAAGAGGACGCAGGAACGGTAACCTGGCGCGGCGCGGTATTGAGGGGGCCTGAGGCCCCGTATCCGTCAATGCTGACGACCGAGGCCGTGGGGCCGGGGTTGGAGAGGATGAGAACCATGTCGGCGCCGGAGGTGGTGGCGCCGGTCGCGATCCACTGCGAGGTGCGTGGCGCCGCGCATCCGACGGCACTCAGGCCCGCGAGTTCGCCTCCCCCCTGGCCGGCAAGGGTGAGGGCCGTGGGGATGACTCCCCCGTTGCCCGTGATGGACGCGGGCGCCGGGCTCGTGGGGGCGGATGCGAGCGAGGACCAGGTGGAACCGGCCGCAACGCTGGTCGTCTCGAAAGGATCGACGATGCCCGAGGGACACGCGAGGTGCACCTGTGACGGGTGGGCGCTCTGCGCCGTCCCGTCGACTCTGCTCGGGGAGGCACCGACCCACACGGAGGCAGAGGCCATGGCCGCCACGGCGATCCCCGCGCCCACGAGGGTCGTCAGGGAACTGATGCGGGGCTTTGTCATCTCTTCCTCCACGCGGATAGGGCGCTGGCGAGGGCAACGACCAGGCACGCACCCGCGGCGATGCGCCACGGAATGATCCACCACGCGCTGTACGTGAGCGTCAGGTGCCCAGCGGTGGGCATGTCGAATGCCTGCGACCATCCGTCGGAGGCAGCAACGGGGGTCAGCGCCACCCCATCGACCCACGCATGCCATCCAGAGTCGGCGCGCTCGGCCAGGACGAGGGTGCCTGCGGCGTCCACGTCGCCGTCGACACGCAGCTGCGAGGAACCAACCGGAGTCGTCACCCCGCTGGCTGACTCGACGCGAACGCGTGCCGGGGTCAACCCACCTGGACGCACGCGCCAGACGGTGCCGGACGTCGTGTCGCCGACCTTCTCGAGTCCTTCGGCGCGGTCGAGGCCGGAGGTCAGGGCGGCGGAGCCGCTCGCGCCGAGGGGAACGAGGATCGTGTCGATGTCGTGCGCGGCCAGCGTCTGCACGGTCGCGTCATCCGGATAAACGACCAGGGTATAGGCGGCCTGTGCGAGCGAGGCAGTGGCCGGGTCACTCACGCTGCCGGTGGCGGCACCGGAGCGCGCCTCGGCGAGTACGAGGGCGCGAACGGCGGGGTTCGAAGCCGTGAGCGACACTCCGTTTCCTCGCCAGAGCGTGGCGTTGACTGTGTCGTTCGTCGGGTCGCCATCGAGGACGAGGATGCGTCCGGCGCGCGGCGAACGCTGCGCCTGCGAGGCGACGGCGGAGACGATGGGCGAGGAGAGCGCCGAGACAGTCTCACGCTGGGACATCGTGAAGGTCGGAATGTCGTCAGGGTTGGATCGACCAGCGACGGCGGCCACGCTCGCGGCGGACGCAGATCCGGCAATCGCGACGGCGATGAGGGCGCCCAGGGCTCGCAGCGCGAAGGGCCGGGAGGCGTCCCACGCGGCGGCGTCAGCGGCGGCATCGGCACGAACGAGGTGACCCGAGCAGGACAGGACGACCAGGATCATGAAGGCGAGGGACAGGGCGGGCGAGGCCCACGCCGAGGCCACGGACGCGCCGGACATACCAACGCCGATGTGCGAGGCTCCCCACGCGAGAGCGGAGGCGATGAGAGCCCACCCGTATGCAATGCTGACGGCGCGCGAACGCGCGCGCAGGAGGGCGATTGTCCCGAAGAGCGCGGCGCCGCCGCCGATGATTCCGAGCGCCACGGCCTCGAGCATGCTCGACGGGGCCGCGGGCATACCGAGGGCCGCCATCCACGAGGGCGCGCGGGTGTATGCGTGCACTCCCCCGCTCGTCGAGGCAAGGGCGGGCCACGCCGCGGGGCGCGCGAGGATGGAGACGTAGGTGGGCACGAGAAGCGTCAGAGCGGGCAGCGCCACGAGGAGGCGGCGCCGGGACCGCCACGCGAGCGCGAGTGCGCCAACAGGCAGCAGCCACGGGGCGCAGCACGACAGAACAACGAGCGCAAGCGCCGCGCACCCCGCGTTCACTCCGCGGGGCTGCAGGGGTGCGGCCTCAACGCCGGATGCACCGGCCACGTACAGAGGCCGGGGCATCCCGAGGCAGAACGCCGCGAAGACGGGCAAGGCGATGTGGGCGAGAACGCCCGCGAGGACACCATGGGTCGCGCTCAGGAGGAGTGCGGGGGCGAATGCCCACGCCAGCGACGCCAGGAAGCGCACGCGCAGCGACGTGGCGAGTGAGCGGCTCGGAATCCATGCGATGACGGCCGCGATCGGGCTCGACGCCACGAGCAGGAAAGTCGCGAATGCCCCGGGGGTAATGCCGAGCGGCGCGACGGGGGCACTCAGGAGGGCAAGCAGAATCGTCAGGGGGTCCGCGCCACCGGCATAGCCGTCTCCACCGGGCACCCACGCGGCCCACGCGGCGTTCCACAGCTCGGTCCAGGTCGCGGGCAGCGACACCCATGCTCCGCCGACGAGGCCTGCGGAGGTTCCCCACCACTGCGCGCCAGCAATCAGAGACGTCACGATCGCGAGCCCCAGGCCGACGGAGGCAGAACGGAGTCGGTAGCGCCGCATCGAAGCGACGATGAGCGGATCGATGCGCTCGCCGTTCTCGTCCTCATCCACGCCGGCCGGTTCCTTGCGCAGCGAGGCGGGTGCCGTCTCGAGGCCACGCAGGGCGGATCGGGGAACGGAACGGGACTGAGCGGCGCGGGCGCGACCGGCGAGCAGGCGCGGGGTCGCTGCCATCAATGAGACGAGGGCGCCGATTTCGGGCAGCGCCAGGGACGCCCGCCCCGTGAGGATACGTCCCAGCGCGCGCGCCGGACTCCACACGAGGAGCCACAGGGCCAGGAAGGGCAGGACGAGGGTCGGCACGGCCTTGCACCAGTTGTACATCTGGGCGTAGCGGCGCTTGCGGAAGGATCCGTCGGTCGCGGCGTTCCCGTCGATAATCGCGTCGGACACGTCGCCCGTCGGCTCATTGCGATCCGACTCTGGCCCGGAGTCGAGGCCCGAGTACAGGGAGACGCGGGCGTGACGCACGCGCGCCTTGGGCGCGACGATGACGCGGTACCCCGCGAGGTGGAGCCTGCGCCCCAGGTCCAGCCCGTCGCCGAAGGGGCCGAGAGCGGTGTCGAATCCGCCGACGGCCTCGTAGGCCTCGGCGCTGATGAAGAGCCCGGCGGTGCCGACGCCGAGGACATCGCTCGTTCCGTCGTACTGCCCCTGGTCGATGTCGTCGTCGCCGACGCGTTCGAGCCGTCGGGCGCTCGCCGTGGCGAAAATACCCAGTTCGAGGAGTCGGCTCCCGTCCCAGCTCATCTGCTTGACGCCGACGGCGCCAACGGTCTTGCCGACGGTGGCCGCCTGGATGAGTTCATCGAGACACTCGGGTTCGGGGGCCGAGTCCTCGTGCAGGATCCACCACCAGTGTTCCGAGGTGAAAGCGGCTCCCTGTGCGCGCGCACGCTTGATTGCATCGCCCAGGTTGCGGGCGCGGCCAACGCGAACGAGCTGCGCTCCCTCGGGAACGCGTTCGGACGGGAAGGGGGTGACGTGGCGACCTGCGACGTCAATGATGGTCAACGAGTGCGGGGCCATCGATTGATTCTCGATGGCCCGCAGGACGGACTGAGTGAGCGGCGCCTCTCCCCTCGTGACGAGGATCGCGCCGACGGAGCGCTGCGAGGGGCTCAACCGGCCATACGGCGCAGGCGCCGCCTCTCGCGCTCGGACATGCCACCCCAGATGCCAAAGCGCTCATCGTTTGCCAGCGCGTACTCCAGGCAGTCCTCGCGCACCTGGCAGGCCTGACAAACAGCCTTGGCCTCGCGGGTGGAGCCGCCCTTCTCGGGGAAGAAAGCTTCCGGATCCGTCTGTGCACACAGCGCGTGCTGCTGCCACGCAAGGGGACCGTCAATGCGGGCGTACAGCGCCGCGTCGGCGTCCTCGGACCACTCCAGGGGTCCGTCACCGAAGATGTTCCACATTGCGGGAGCTCCTTATAACGAATCGATCAATACGAGAATTACACGCGTGTCATTGCAGGAAGTCAAGCGGTTTCGCGATATTGAGACCTTTCCCGTAGCACTTGACCCAACGGTAAAACAGTGCCTGTTTTCAAGGACTTCACAGTTACTAAGTACTTGGAACACATAGGACCTTCGATATACTTGAAACCATGAACAATACGTCCTCAGAAACTATGAGCAGGCTCACCCACTGTATCACAGCGATTAACGAATGGTCAGGGCCAGCGCTCACCCAATACGGCCAGGAGCGAGTTGAACTGGGAGGACCCGTGGTCAGCAGGTGGCTATCGAAGATCGCGAACTACCTGACAAACGAACTCGCCACCGATCTGTTCGGCACAGGCGAACCGACACCGACTCGCATCTACACGACTCTTCAACCCTGGCAGGACACCCTCTGGCAGATCGCCGCGCGAGCGATGGGATGGGAGCTCCTCGATACACGACGCCCACTGCCCGGCGACCTTTTCGTCACGAATATTCTCGGCTCCGAAGCCTTTGACGCAATCGACGCTGGAGCACATGTACTCGCCCAGCCCGCACAGTACCTGTCCTTCGCATGGGACGGCCCCTTAGGCGGGGCGCTCGACGGCCTCGCGGAGATCGCCACGCAGCCGGACGCCCTCATCGTCGACACTCCCCCGCTGCTCATGCAGGCCCGGGACGAGGCATTGGCGGGCTCTCACCCGTCAGCCCCGGTGCGCGGTCGCCGCGTCGCGCTGCTGTGGGACGTGCGAACGGGCGCGGGACAGGTGCTCGATCAGTGGATGCAGGGACGTTCGGTCGTCATCATTGATCCGCGCGAGGTCTCCCCTGACAAGTTGGCGCAGATCCTCGCGACGGAGGACGCGGACGGCGGGCTCGTCACCTACCAGAGGTAGTCATCACCACACGCCCAGAACGCGGGCGGCGGCGAGCTTGAGACCCTCCACGGGGTCGCGGCGGATCTGCCGCCAGCGCAAGGCGAATCGCAGCCTTGACAGTGCGCCCTGCCCCTCGAGCTCGCCCAGGATGGCGCGCAGCTGGCGCGCACGGCGCTCATCGAAACTGCCGACCTTCTGGGCGGCGCGGGCCGTCAGGATGAACTGCTTGCGGTAAAAACCATTGCGCAGCTTGGCCATGCGGGCATCGCGTGCGCCGGAACCGGAGTTCGCGCCCTGCACGTTGCCGCCGTGCTGGCGATACTCCAGGGTCGGCTCCTCACCAATGACCCACGTCAGGCCGATCGACCGCGCCAGCGCATAGACGTACCAGTCGTGCACGCCGATGTCGCTGTAGTCAAGGTCGCTTAAGACGCGCACGAGGGTCTCGTGGGCCTTCGGACTGAAGACGTAGGTCGAGCCGGGTCCCGCGGCCTCGAAGAGGAAGTCCCACCCGCGCTGGGGCTGCGATTTACGGATGAGGCGCCGCTCCCCCACCCCGCCGCCGGGCAGCGATTGGAATGAGGTGACGTTCGAGGACACGACGTCGGCCCCGCGCGCAGCCATGAGCGCCAGCTGAGAACTCAGCTTGTCCTCGTGCCAGACATCGTCCTGGTCGGTGAAGGCGACGTAGGAGCCGTCAGGGGTGTGCGTTGTGAAAAGATGCAGGAAGTTGCCCGTCACGCCGGGAGTACCGTCACGCTGGGGCAGGACCGTGATCCGAGGGTCGGCGGCCGCACGCTCCTGAAGGTGCGCGCGCGTCCCGTCGCTCGACGCGTCGTCGGACACGACGAGGCGGACCTCCACGCCCGCCTGGGCGAGCACGGAGTCCACCTGTTCGTCGAGCCACGCCCCGCCCTCGGCCATCCCGTTGTAGGTGGCCATGAGGACGGTGACGCGGGGGCGAGGCGAGGCCTCGTCTCGGGTCACGTCAGCCAAGGAATCAGTGTCCTTCGGCGGCGTACTTCGCCTCGACAGCTTCCTTCAGCGGGGCCCACCACGCCTCGTTCTCGGTGTACCAGGCGATGGTGTCGGCCAGGCCGTCGCGGAAGTTCGTGAACTTGGGCTCCCAGCCGAGTTCGGTGACCAGCTTGGAGTTGTCGATCGCGTAGCGCAGGTCGTGGCCCGGACGGTCGTTGACGTGATCGAAGTCGTCGGGCGCGTAACCCATCAGCTCGTTCAAGATGGCAACGACGTCGCGGTTGTTCGTCTCGCCGTTCGCGCCGATCAGGTAGGTCTCACCGATGCGACCCTTCGTGAGAATGTCCCACACGGCCGTGTTGTGGTCGCGCACGTGAATCCAGTCGCGCACGTTCAGGCCATCTCCGTACAGGCGCGGGCGCACACCGCGAAGGCGGTTCGTGATCATACGCGGAATGAACTTCTCGATGTGCTGGTACGGGCCGTAGTTGTTCGAGCAGTTCGAGATCGTGGCCTCGACGCCGAAGGAACGCACCCACGCGCGCACCAGCAGGTCCGATCCAGCCTTGGACGAGGAGTAGGGCGAGGAGGGGTTGTACGGCGTGGTGGGCGTGAACTTCGCGGGATCGTCCAGCTCAAGGTCGCCGTAGACCTCGTCCGTGGAGATGTGGTGGAAGCGGACCTTGTGGCGGCGCACAGCCTCCAGCAGGGTGAAGGTGCCCACCAGGTTGGTCTGAATGAAGGGCGAGGGATCGAGGAGGGAGTTGTCGTTGTGCGACTCGGCGGCAAAGTGCACAACCGCGTCGGCGCCGGCGACGACACCATCGACAAGGTCCGCATCAGCGATGTCACCCTCAACGACGGTCAGGCGGGCAGCGAGCTCGGCGGGCACGTCGGTCAGGGATGCGCGGTTGCCCGCGTAGGTGAACTTATCCAGGACGACGACATCGACGTCCGGATGATCCTCCAGCAGCGTGTGAACGAAATTCGCTCCGATGAAGCCAGCACCGCCGGTCACAACGATCTTCATAAGGTCTTCTCCTTTGCGCGCCCGTGGGCGTCCGAGGGTGTTACTCACCCAATTCCTGCCCCTATTATGCCGTAGTTCTCACGCTTTCCCTGACACTGGCCTCCACTACCCCGTCGGATACGTCACTATTCGCCACGGCGGAGGTCCCCTGACCAGCCGCTCCACACTGATAAATTGGACGCATCCCCAACAGAAACGGATCCCTCGTGACTCGCCTCGTCCCCTCCCTTGCCTTGCTTGCGCTCTGCGCGCTCGCCACGGCCTCGTGCTCCCTGTCGGAGGACGCCCAGAGCACACAGTCGACTCCTGCTGTCTCTGTTTCACCCGGAGATCCCGGTCAGCCCTCAAGCTCGGCCAGCCCGACTCTGCGCGCCGCGTCGCCCGGATGCGCTGCCATGGACGCGATTTTCACCGAAGCCCTGAACGGCTCCGAGACCGGCCAGGCCTACCGGGCGCTGGCAGCCAAGCGCTCTGGGGAAACCAACGCGGACGAGCGCCACCGCGCATGGGAAGCCTTCGCAGCCGCATTCAAGAACGACTATTCCGACCGTCTCGCCCAGGCAGCCTCGGACGAAACCTCCAAGCAGGCCCTTGACGCCCTCTCGGTGTACGTCGCGCGCAACGCGGCCCTCGACTCCGGCGCCATCCCCGAGTTCGCCGATCAGCAGGCCGCCGAGGAAGCACTCAAGCGCGGCGAACAGCCCGAGACGAACCCCGCCTACACCCAGGCCCTCGCCGAGGCCACGGACGCCCATGCCACGCTCACGACCTGTATGCCGCACTGGCCCGTCGTCTTCTAGCTTCTCCTCCCGCTCGCGCTCACCGGGCAGGGCCCGGACTCGTGTACATTAGACGTACCTATTCCGGACAGATTGGCTCGATTCATGGCACGTGCGTTCGCCGACCACCTTGCCTCTGCGCGAGAGCGTTTCGTCTCCACCGCAGCACGACCCCTCGCCTTCGTCCTCCTGGTCCTCGGCGTCCTCGCCGTGGCCACCGGCTGGATCTTCGCGTCCCCTCCGGGGTCCGCACCCGACGATGACTACCATCTCGTGTCCGCGTGGTGCCCGCGACCCATCGAATCCTCCTGCCAGACGACCATGGTCGAGGGACAAGTGAATGTCCTTGTCCCCGAGACCGTGTCGCATGCGCAGTGCGAGGCTTTCCACCCGGAAACATCTCACGCGTGCGTCAAGAAATACTCGGACGACACCTTGTTCCCGTCGTATCGCTACGATGATGGCCAGTATCCGCCGGGTTTCTACCACTTCCACCATCTGCTGACGGGGCACAACGTGGAGAGCTCCGTGTGGCACATGCGCGCCGCGAACGTTGCCATCCTCCTCATTCTGTTGGGGGCGATCATCGGCCTGTCACGCCGTGAAGTCAGAACCAGTGTTGCGCTGGCAGCACTCATCGCGTGGACGCCGATGGGCCTGTATTTCATCGCTTCCAACAACCCCTCGTCCTGGGCTATCACCGGCGTCTTCTGCTACGGCGCAGCCCTGTATGCCGCACTGCACGCTCAGGGATGGCGACGTTGGACCCTGCTGGGCGTGGCCGGCCTGTCTGCACTCCTGTGCTATGAATGCCGTGGCGATGCGTCCTTCTATGTGTTCGTTGCATCCCTGGGCATCCTGATCCTGCAGGCTCGCAGGCGGCATCTGCCCGAAATCGGGGTTGCCACCGTTCTGAGCGCGATTGGCGTGTGGCTCATGCTCGGCAGCGGCCAAGCATCCAACGTCTCTCACACGAGCGACGCAACCGTGGCGTTGCAGGATCGTATCGATATCGCGGTGATGAACGTGCGCTACCTGCCCGATTACTTCGCGGGCTTCCTCGGACTGTACTCCGGGCCGGGCTGGCGCGACACTCCCCTGCCGGGCTACACGACCATCCTCGGGCTCCTCGTCCTGGGTGCGGTGCTCTTCTACGGCGCGCGCACCGTGAGCCTGCGCAAGGCCCTGGCTGCTTTCATGGTCTTTGGCGCGATGGCGGGAATCCCGCTCTTGATCGCGACACCCACCGCCTTCCCCAACCTCGGCGGGTATCACTCGCGCTACGCGTTGCCTCTGCTGGGCACGTGGCTGATGATCTGGGTGACGTCAGCCGTGAAGAAGCCGTCCCCGACTAAGGGACAGTTCACCTTCTTCGTCGTCTTCCTCAGCGTCGCACAAGCGGTCGCGATGCACACGACGATCGCCCGCTATGTCCGTGGGCTCCTGTGGATTCCCCACATCGGATGGATCGCACCGGGTAATCTGAATGGTGACATCCAGTGGTGGTGGGCCGACATGCCGCTGAGCCCGATGGTCCTGTGGGGCCTCGCCTCGCTGGGATACACGCTTGCCCTGGTGAGTGCCATCTACCTGTTGCGTCACCGCCAGGTGGAGGCGCCCGCCTCGTCCACTCCGAATGAAGAGGAAGAAACCGCATGAGCGCAACAGTCACCGTCGTCGTGCGCACGCGTAATCGCCCGGCGATGCTCACCCGTGCCCTCGCGTCGATCGCTTCGCAGAGCTTTGACGACTACGAGGTGGTCATCGTCAACGACGCCGGCGACGAGGCCGAGGTGCGCTCGATCGTCAAGAAACAGAAGAGCGCCGTGCGTTCGAAGATCACGATCGTCACGAACGAGGTCTCGAATGGTCGCGAGGCGGCGCTCGAGTCTGGCCTGGCCGCCTCGCACTGCACCTACTACGCGGTCCACGACGATGACGACTCCTGGCACCCGCACTTCCTGAAGAAGACGGTCGCCTACCTGGACGAGCATCCGGAGGCGGGCGGTGTTGCGACCCGCTGCGAGATCATCCGCGAACGCGTGCGCGCCGACGGTACCTGTATCGAGATCGAGCGCGAGGTCCTGTCGACGGACAACTACGGCCTGTCCCTCGTGGACATGATGGTGGAGAACTACACGCCACCGATCTCGCAGCTGATTCGCCGTGAGGTCGCGGACCGCGTGGGTCACTGGGATGGGTCGCTGCAGACGCAGGCCGATTGGGATTTCAACCTGCGGCTGTTGGCGGATTCCCCGGTCGGTTTCATCGACGGGGAGCCGCTGGCCTATTGGCATCACCGTGACACGATGGATGCATCGCTGGGCAACTCCGTCGTCACGGACGCGTACCTGCATAAGTGGGATAACCTGCATATCCGCGACCGCTACCTGCGCGCGATGCTGGCGACGGACGATCCCTCGTCCCCGCACTTGGGTCAGGCGCTCCTGTCGGCGGAGTACTACCGCCGTATGCGCGAGGAGCTGGGGCGCGTGGATTCGGGTTTCCATTCCTCGTTGAATCTCGTGCACGTCAATATGCTCAACACGATGACGTCCCTGCACGAGCAAGTGCACGAGCTGCGCGGCGAGGTGAGCGCTCTGCGTGCGCAGCTCGAGGCGGGTTCGGTCCTGCAGCGGTCGCTGCGTCGGACGGTCTCCTTGCCGAAGCGCGTCCTGCGCCGCCTGCTGGGGCGCTGAGCGACGCCACTGCGACGAAGGCGGGCCGGTCGTGGGAGAACCCACGACCGGCCCGCCTTCTTGTCTCTCTTACGGCAGCGGCCGCACGACATCTGACGTCATGCGATCCCACCCGTATCCGGCGGTGATGTGCTGCATACGGGCGGGGCGCCCCATCCAGTCGGTATGAACGATCAAGTCGTCTCCGAGGTAGATGGCAACGTGCGTGACGGTCCCGCTCGTCGTGTAGAAGATGAGGTCGCCGCGCTGGCGCTGAGCGAGGGGCACGTGCTGGAAGTGCGGGTAGGCGTAGAGCTCCTGCGACGTGCGATACGACGGCCATGCGTGCTTGATGACGTTGATGGGCTGGGGGTCCAGTCCGGCAGCGTAGAGGGACTGGAGGACCAGGCCGGAGCAGTCAAATCCCTGGTCGTAGGGGCCGGCCCCTCCCCACGTGTAGGACGATCCCGTCTGGTTCCACGCGTAGCCGATCATGGCCTCGACGCGCTCGTTGCGCGTGGCGGTCAGGGGCAGGGGCGTGGCCTGGTATTGGTCGACGGTCCACGGGTAGCCGGTGTCCATGGCGTCCCAGGTGGCTTTGTCGACGACGCCGGTGACGGGCAGTCCTGCGCGCTGTTGGAAGTTCTTGACGGCGGCGACGAAGGGTGCGTCGACGGAGGCGAGCTTGTTGGAATGCCACAGGCCGAGTCGGACCTGGGCGATGCGCACCTTGGTGCCATTCATTCCCCACGTGAGCGTATTGGTCGCGTCCCCGAGGCCCGTGATGTGGTCCGTGGGCTGCAGGTAGCCGGCCGGGGCCTCGTACCCGCGCCATGCGCCCGAGGCATCGAACTCGTAGCGGCGGCCACCGACCTCCAGGGGCTGCGTGCGCATGACGCCCGTGTTGGGGTCCAGGTAGTACCACTGTCCCCCGTCATGCAGCCAGCCGCCCATCTGCGCGCCGCTGGAGGCGAAGAAGTGCCAGCCGTCGGCGAGGCTGACCCAGCCGGTGCGCATCGCGCCCGAGGAATCCATGTAATACCAGGTGCCGTCCACCCCGGTCATACCCGTGTGCATCACGCCGCTGTTCGGGTCGAGGTAGTACCACACGCCACCGTCATGCAGCCAGCCGCCTATCTGCGCGCCGCTGGACGCGAAGTAATGCCAGCCGTCGGCGAGGCTGACCCAGCCGGTGCGCATCGCGCCCGAGGAATCCAGGTAGTACCAGGTGCCATCCACTCCCGTCATACCCGTGTGCATCACGCCGCTGGTGGGGTCCAGGTAGTACCAGGAACCCCCGTCTCGCACCCAGCCGCCGAGCAGCGTGCCGGAGGACGCTAGGTAGAACCAGTCGTTCCCGTCGCGGACCCAGCCGGTGGCCATGTAGCCGTTGGCGTTGAAGTAGTAGCGGCTGCCCCCGATTGCCACCCACTGGGAGGCGGGGTAGGTGCCATCGGCGCGCCGCCACCACCAGCCGATCGAGTCGCGCACCCACGCTCCCCGACCGGTTTCGTCCGGGGCCGTCATCGTCGGCGCTTCGGTGGTGACCGACGAGGCCTGGGCACCCCGTTCCTGCCCGCTCGCACTGGGGTCGGTGGCCTCGGGCGCGCCCGTGGGCGGGAGGCTGGGCGTCGCGGACGGCGTCGTCTCGCCGGCGGACTGGGCCGCGGTGGAACTCTGTGCGGAGGATTGCGGCGCGGTCTCCTCACCTGCGTCAGCGCGGGCCTGTGCGGGCAGGGCGATGAGGGCGAGGGACAGGGCTGCGATGAGGGCGCGCGCGGAGGCGCGGCGGGCGAGTGTGGGCGTCGGTGCCATGGCTGTGCCTTGTCGCTGGACAACAGTTCTCCTATAAGTGTAGGACGATTGTCGCAGCGCGCGCGGGCGTTTGGGCCCTCCAAGCAGACAAAGGCCGGGCTCAGCGGTATGACTCCGCTGAACCCGGCCCTCCATCGACGTCAGTGGGTCAGTCCTCAGTCTCGAGCGCGTCGGCCTGCTGGGCCTGCATGCGCGCGAGGTGCTCGTAGTCGGCGGCTCCGCGCTTGGGTACGTCGCGCATGGGGCGCGCAGGCGTCAGGCCCGTGAAGGAGGCGCCCAGGTTGACCAGTCCACCGGACTCCATGCCGGGGCCGGGCAGCACGTCGAAGCGGCGCGCCTTCTGGAGGGCGTCGATGACGCCTGTCATGTCGTGGTTCTGGATGGCCGCCGAAATCGTGTAGGCGCCCGGGTTGAAGGTCAGGCGCGGGATCTCGATGTCCAGGTGGCCCGTGCCCGGTTCGATCGAGGTTGGCACGTAGCAGGCATCCATGCCGTGCAGGCCCCACACGAAGACGCCCTCGCGAGTGTCGATGGAGGCGCCGAAGACCGGGGATTCGATGCGTTCCTTCGCGCGGTAGTGCAGGCGCAGGCGCACGGGATCACCCGGGTAGACGAGAGACGTCGGCTCGCCCGAAGCGTTGAGCAGGTCGATGCGCTCGATCATGGCCTCACCGCTGCCAAAACGCGTCCCGCCACCCTCGACCTCGACGGCGTGGTGGGCGACATCGGAGTAGGTGTCGATGACCTCGGCGGCGGCTCCCACGTCGACGAGGGTGCCGTGGTCCAGCCATGCGGCCTGGTCGCAGAAGGTACGCATCTGCTCGAGGCCGTGGGACACGACGACGACCGTGCGTCCCTGGTCTTTGAGCTGGGCGAACTTATCCATGCACTTGTTCTGGAATTCCATGTCGCCCACGGCCAGGACCTCGTCGACGAGGAGGATATCCGGCTCCACGTGGATGGACACGGAGAATCCCAGGCGCACGTACATGCCCGAGGAGTAGTTCTTGACGGGCTGGTCGATGAAGCGCTCAACGCCGGAAAAGTCGATGATCGCATCCAGCTTGGAGTCGATCTCCTTCTTGCTCATGCCCAGGATCGCGCCGTTGAGGTAGATGTTCTCGCGGCCCGACAGCTCGGGGTGGAAGCCGGAGCCGACCTCGAGCATGGCGGCCATGCGGCCCGTCGAGGAGATCCTTCCCTTGTCCGGGGTGAGGATCTTCGCGATGCACTTGAGCAGCGTCGACTTGCCCGAACCGTTGTGGCCGAGCAGGCCGAAGGTCTTGCCCTGCGGGATATCAAAGGAGACGTCGTCGAGGGCCCAGAACTCCTCGAACTGAGCGCGCGAACGCTGCAGGAACGCGCCCTTGAGGGACTGGTTGCGGTTCTTGTAGATGCGGAAGCGCTTGGAGACGCCCTCCACCGAAATCGCGTTCGTCATCAGAGTTCCTCCACGATTCGTGCCGAGAAGCGGCGGAAGATCAGCGAGCCGAGGCCGAAGATACCGAAGGCCCAGGCGGCGCAACCGAGCCACACCTGCCAGGACGGCATCGCGAAGCCGTACAGCGTCGAGCGGTAGGCCTCGAGGAAGAGCTCGGCGGGGTTGAGGCGGAAGATCGTGACGATCGGGAGGGGCTCGCCACCCCAGGTCCAGCCCTTGGCCGCCAGGTCGGTCTGGACCTTGTTGAGCATCGACAGGGAAAAGACGACGCCCGAGGCGTACATCCAGATCTGGTTGAAGATCTGCCACAGGTGCGAGATGTCGCGGAAGTACACCGACGCGATCGACAGGATGAGGCCCATGCCGATGACGAAGAGCATCGCGAGCGCCGTGATCACGATGACCGCGGGGATCATGAGCAGCACGCCGGGGCCACCGGCGATGCACATGATGACGATGATGACGGCCAGCTCGAACGCGAAGTCGTAGGCCAGGGCCAAGACCGAGGAATAGATGAGGACCTGGCGCGGGAAGTAGACCTTCGTCAGCAGACCCGAGTTGCCCACGAGGGAGTCCATGCCGCGCTGGATGCCGCTCGACATGAAGTTCCAGGCGATAACACCCACGCCAATCCACAGCGCGAAGGACGACAGCCCCGAGTTCACGCCCTTGTCGGCCTCGCCGCGGAAGACGACGCCGAAGATCAGCGCATACACGGCGATCGTGGCAACCGGGTTGATGAAGGACCAGAGGCGGCCGAGCGCGGTGCCCTTGAACTCCGAGGAGATCGAGCGCTGCGCCATGCGCATCGTCAGGTCAACGACCCGTTTCGTCTCAGACACGGCTACTCCCATCGCTTCTGTCGTGGTCAGGAAAACTATTCTACTTGCGATCAGCCGGCGTGAGCGCGAGGTAGCGCTGCGTGAACTCCACGATCACGACGCTGGGCTTGTAGGCCTCGATGAGGGAGGCGACATCCGTCGGGTTGTCCGTGTCGAGACCGTGACCGACCTGGATCGTGTACTCGAAGGTCGCTGCGACCTCGGGACCCAGGTTGTTGCCCTGCGAGTCACGCACGATGAGCGCGGTGCCGCGCCCGTTCGGGTTGTAGGTGAGCGCCGGCTTGTTCTGGAAGTCGACGGGGCTGGCCAGGGACACCTCGGGGGCACTCGCCACCTCGGCCAGGCGCGCGGTCGTATCAGCCAGCTCGTCGCGGCTCTCCAGCTGCAGGAGGTGGACGCTGCCCGGGTCCTGCTCGTAAGTGGGCACAGCCCACGGCCCCACCTGAGCGGGGCCACCCAGGGCCTCGTACTCGTTGGGAGCGTCCGCGCTGGTCATGCCTGAGGGCGACAGGGACGGCAGATCCGCGAGCTGCGGGTTGACCGCGCCCAGGCAGGATAGCGTCTGGTTCCACGCGACGTGCGCGGCGTAGGGCGACCAGTGCGGGTTGACCGTCGAGTACAGCGGTGCTTCGCTGCCCGCTCGGGCCTCGCGCAGCCCCTCACGCACATCCACCCAGGCGTGGGTGGGCAGCGCGGAGCGCATGAGGTCCAGGGAGGTCGTTCCCGTCAGCGGATCGGCCCACTGCGGGAGCTTATCGGAGTAGACGTCCCACGTGGCCGGGGCAGGCAGGAACAGCGCGGTCGCCCCCTGCGCGTTGGCTGCGGTTTCGATGCCGCTCATGTAGCGGTCCCACGCGCTCACCTGGTCGGCGGTGGGGCGTACGCGGCCCAGCGCCTGGGAGAAGTTCGCGTTGAAAACGTCGGAGAGGAACAGGTAGCCGTCGCGCCCCTCGACGTAGGTGGTCACGCCGGTCATGCCCTTCTCAAACGAGGCCTGCGCGGCGTCGGTCGGCAGGTATCCCGCGGTGCCCGCAACACCGGGCGTCCAGGGACCGACGTCGGCGCGCGGGGTGGGCGCGCACACCTCGGGCAGGGCCTGGGGCGTGGTGCGTGCAAACGACGAGGCCTGGGCGGCGGGCGCCGCTGCCACCTGAGGGGCCGGGTGGGTGGCCTTGTACCACACGCCGACCGTGGTGGCCGCGCACGCCCCTGCGAGGAGAATCGCGAGGGGCACGTAGTGGAGGCGGTGCTTCCACGAGCCGGTGGGGACTCCCTCGTCGAAGGAGATGTCGCGCAGACCCGACTCGGATTCCTTGAACTGGCCGGTAGCCTTCTTCTCGCTCACTTGGTCTCCCCCTCGGCTTGCGCGGACGCCGCTTCGGCCTCCATGACCGTCGCGATCCTGGTCGAGGACAGGGCCGGCGTCACGATGCGGCGCGCCACGGCCTCGTACGCGGGACGGAAGTGCTCGATGAGCTTGTCCATCCATCCGGGCAGGTAGTTCTTCTGGCTCATCGCGGGCTTCTCAATGAGGTGCCACGACAGGTAGGCCAGGATGTGCACGGTCACGACGACCGTCAGGTGGTAGGCGAGCCAGCCGCGATCCTGCAGGTGGAAGTACGCGGCGAAAGCCATAATCGGCCACGCGTAAATGTAGATGCCGTAGGACAGGTCGCCGTGCTTCTCCCAGTTCTGCAGGGGCAGGCGAATCGCCAGGTACATGAGGAAGTACAGGAAACCGTACTGACCGATGATGTTCCAGCCGCCCGACGCGTAGGACAGGACGCCGAAAATCAGGCCACCCCACGCCAGGCGCGAATCCATGGGGATCTTGTCGCCGTAGAGCGTGAAGAGCATACCGAAGGCGAAGGGCCCCATGAACATGAGCATGTAAGGGTCGCGCAGCAGGTAGTTGACGCTAGCGACCTGCCCCGCGCCCATCCACTGCAGGGCGTTGAGGACGATGAGGGCGAGGGCGAAAGCGCCGCCCACCTTGCGATTGGCCAGCGCCCCGAACAGGCCGAGAATCGCCACCAGGATGTAGGCCTTGAACTCATAGATGAGCGTCCAGGCCGAGCCATTCCAGTCACGTGCGCCGTGCAGGATGTAGTACGGCAGGTTCTCGCCCATTCCGGCGATGTTGCGCTGTCCCAGGTGGAGGAACATGTTGTTCACGAAGTACGTGAGCGGGGACTCGGTGGCCGGGTGCAGGTAGCCGGAGATGTTGTGGAACGTGTGCCAGTAGGCGATCGGAGCGAGGATACCGACCGTGAACAGCAGGGCCGCCCAGAAGGCCGGGAAGATACGCAGGACGCGGCGCCACATGTAGCGCCAGATCGTGGCGCGTCCCATGCGCGAGCGCGTGATCAGGAATCCCGAGAAAAAGAAGAATCCCGCGACGGCGACGCCACCGATGGACTGTTCCTTCGAGATCTGCACGCCCAGGTCCTCGCCGCCGTAAAATCCGGCGATCGGTCCGGCGTGCGAGAAGATGACCATGAAGGCCATCAGCCAGCGCAAGAACCCGATCGAGTTGGACCTGGAGTTGAATGCCTGCGCGACGGACTGGGGCGTGTGCGGGGCCGCAGCCCGAATCGTGGAGGCCAGGCTCATCGCTCACCCTTCATGGATCGGATCTTGTGGGCGAACCCTCGGGCCGCTCGGTACGCCGGCTTGAGAGCGTTGCCCAGGCCGGGGGTACGCACCATGATGTTGGTCTTGACAGCACCCAGCAGGTTCGGGACCGTTCCCATGCGCGCCTTGAGGAAGGGCACCTGGTCGATCGCGAATGCGGGCATCATCGACGAGGTCGCGGCCAGCTTGTACTCGAGGTAGCCGTAGTACACGCCCGCCCACTTCGGGGTCATGACGGGGCGGACGTAGTAGCCGCGCGACAGGACCGCGTAGGCCAGGAGGCGTTCGATGACGTGGGCCAGCGATCCGTCCTTGTAGCCGCCCTCTTCGGGGAAGTCCTCGGGGACGAGGCCGGCGCCGGTCAGCAGGGACAGAGCCTCGGGGCGCGCGATGAACATGGAGCCGTAGGGGGCCAGCGGCTGGTCGTCGTCGAAGGGGACGGTGATGCCGACCCTCTTGGCGAACTCGCGGGCGGGCTGGCGGTTCGCGAACCACGCGTGGCCCATCGTCGGGTACCCCATGTGGGGCATAGGCGCGATGGCCATGCCCAGGCCCGGGTGGGCGGCGAAGTCGGCGAGGATGCCGGCCACGTGATCGGAGGAGGCCAGCAGGTTGTCGTAGAGGTGCTCTTTGAAGAGCTGGGCGGCGTTGTAGTCGTCCTGAACGGACTTCTTCGAGTGGATCTTCACGACGATGTCGTACTCGCCCGACGTGAGCACGTCGCCACAATCCACGAGGAACGCGCCGATGTCGCGGCCGCGGTTGGAGGACACGACGCGCACGTCGGCGTCCACGCCTCGTTCCTGGGCGCGCGCCTCGATGAGCGCCTTGTTCTCCTCGTTCGAGGTCGTGGCCACCAGGTGGTAACCGGCGGGCAGGACGCTCAGGCGGTCGAGAATCTCGTCGGCCATGTCGGCGTAGAAGATGTGTGCGACGGCAAGGACCTTGAGGGAAGCGGCCGCATCCAGGGTCGCCTGGTCGGCGCGCGGCGGGACGACGGTCGTCAGGCCCGCGTTCGTCACGAGGTCACGCGGACGCGAGGTGCGCGCGAGGTTTGTCAGGATCAGGTCGGTGTCGTAGCCCGCCCGCTCGGCCAGCTCCAGCATGTCCGCGCCGATGATGGCGTGGCGGTCCAGGTAGAGCGGGTCGTGGAAGAGGTTACGGCGTTTGAGGATCGGGCAGCCGTCCGCGAGCAGCAGCGAGGCGTTGTCGAAGACGGGGTTACGCGAGGGGTAGTCCTCGCGCGGGTAGGCAACGACATGCGTGTAGCCGAGGTCCCCGAAGTACTCCGTGAAGCGCGACTCGTGCCATTGGATCGAGTCGTTGTAGGAGCGGATCGGGGGCATCTCGTCCCAGTACTTGCGGAAGTCCGGGGAGCTGAGCAGCGGGTTGCGCACGGCGATCCAGTGAGACTGGATGTGCCGGGGCATGCGGGTGGCTGCCAGGAAGGGGTGGGGGCGCACCTCGTCGTGTTCGGTGATGCCCCAAAAATCCACCGCCCCGGCGGCCTCGACGCGGTCGAAGAGGTTCTTCCACGGGTTGATGGGTGCGAAGAAGGTGTAGTTGAAGAGGATCAGCTCGTCGATCTGGCCGAGGCGATCCCAGCCAAAACGTGCGATGCCGTCGCGGTATCCGCCCACGTCGAAGCCGGTGTTTTCCCGCTCGAAGACCTTGGTGGCGCCCTTGAGGAGGCGCTCGCGCGCGGTGTCGTCCAGAGGTGAATTGGAGACGACGAGGATCTCATCGAGGTACTCGCGCAGCGAGGTCAGGCACTCGACGATGTAGTCGTCGACGAGGCCCTGCGGATCAAAGAACAGGAAGATACCGGCGCGCTTCACGGTCTCACTCCTCCGCAGCGTCGACGGCGGCCAGGATCTGGCGGATCTTCGTGGCGTCGCCCCACACACCGGGCGAGTCGTAGGGACGATCCGGGAACGCCCCGTATTCGAGCGTGATGTCCAGGTCGTTCTCGCGGATGTAGGCCTCGACGCGGTCGGCGAGGCTCATGGGTTCACCGCTGCAAATGTTGATGATGCCGTCGATCTCGTCCTGGGAGACGGCGGCGGCGATCTGGTAGGCCAGTTCCTGGATGGAGAGGAAGTCGTAGAGGTTCTTGCCCGTGGTGAAGGGGAAGGTCTTCTTGCCTTCCTGGGCGGCGGCGAGGAGCTTGGAGAAGATCGAGGAGCCGTGCGCGTCATCGCCGACGATGTAGTAGCCGCGCAGCCACTGCATGGTCGCGCCGTGCTGGGCGGTCAGCAGCGTCGTGATCTGTCGCAGCGCGTTCTTGGAGATGCCGTACAGCGATGCGGGGTTGCACGGGGAGTTCTCGTCGATGGCACCCTCCCAGTAGCCGACCTCGTGCATGGAACCCATGACGGCGACGTGGGTGCAGCCACCCTTCAGGAGGTTCTCAATGAAGTGGTAATGGGCGGGCAGGTCCTCAATGTGGGCCGGCGAGTTGTGCACGAAGCCGTCGCGCCACGCGAGGTGCAGGACCACGTCCGGGCGTCCGAGCTGGTCGTAGATGTCAGCGTCTCCGCTGAAAATCTGGGTATCGATGCGTCGCGCGCGCTCGTCGACACCGTCGAGGCGGAAGTCGACGACGCTGACGTCGAGGCCGCGCTCCAGCAGGGCGTGAACAATGTGGCGGCCGATGTAGCCGCCGGCTCCGGTAACGAGGACAGTCTTCACCATGTGAGTCAGTCTATCAAGGCCGTGGCGCTGCGCAGCTCCGCCCCGCGTTGTGTGCCGTGACGCACCCGCCAGCCCAGGCCTCGTTCACGAGGCCGACTCTCCTATCGTCGGGGGCGCGCGGCGGTGCGGTGGCGCAGTGCACGGGGCAGGGCGAGGAGTCCTTGGAGGACTCCGCGGGCGACGGGACCGCGACCGCCCGAGCGCACGGCGCGTGCGATGGAACGCGCAATCGCGCGCGCGACGACACCCCAGGGGGCGTGCTGGGCGGCAACGATGATGCGATTGCGGGCGTTGACCCTCAGGAACATGGGCGAGGACGTCCCCGAGGAGGCGGCGTGCTCGTGGTCGACGATGGCTCCGGCGACGAAGCGCACCTCGTATCCGGCCTCGCGCAGCTTGTAGGACAGATCCGTGTCCTCGTAGTACATGAACAGGTCGGTGCGCACGCCCCCGACAGTGCGCCACGCGTCGGCGTCGATCGCGCACGCGCCGCCACATAGGCCAAAGACCTCGGGCGCAGGCAGCGGGGAATCGGCGGGGGCCAGCCAGGAGCGGTCATACCCGTTGCCCGCATTGTCGACCTCATTGCCGGTGGAGTTAATAAGGACCTGCCCGCCGCCCTCTGCCTCGGTGACGCGCGTCCAGCGACTGCCGTCGCGGGCCACGAGAAACTCTGCGTCGGAGGGGGTGGAGGGGCGCCAGGTACCCGTCAGGAGAATGAGCGCGGTCGTGGCACCCACGGCCTCGCCCAGGGGGGCCAGGAGCGCGTCGAGGAATCCGTCGCGTACGGTCGCGTCGTTGTTGAGCAGGACGACGGCCGACTCGCTCAGGCCGGCCGCTCCGGCCATGACGCCGGCACCGAAGCCGTCGTTCGTCCCTGCGTTCACGAGGGACACACGCGCGGGATTGGCGCCGCCGCGCAGCTCGCCCAGGCCCTCACGCAGGACGGTCAGGGAGTCATCGTCGGATCCGTTGTCGACGATGACGAGGTGGTCCCCCTCCCCCATCTGCGGGGCGATCGAGTGGGCGGCACGCAGGGTGAGCGGCGCGTTCTTCCAGTTGACGAGGATAACCCTCGCGCTGCGCGCCCTCATCGCCCACCCGCCAGGTCTGCGTAGATGGCGGCGTGCGCGGCGGCGGAGGCTTCCCACGTGTAGTCGCGGGCGCGTGTGACACCGGCGGCGGCGAGGCGGTCGTGCTCGCTTCCGGCAGCTGCCTCAAGGGCCTCGGCGAGGGCCGAGGCGTCGGTGGCCGGCACAAGGATTCCCGCGTCGTCTCGCGTAATCTCCGCCATGCACGTGTCCGCGCTGGTCACGACGGGGGTGCCGTGCGCCATGGCCTCGAGGACGGGCAGGCCGAAGCCCTCCCAGATCGAAGGGAACGTGAAGACGCGGGCGCCCGCGTACGCGCAGGCCAGGTCGGCGTCGTCGAGCCGCCCGAGGACGTGGACCCGCTCGGGAGGCAGGGGCGCGTCCGTGGGGTCGGATCCCCACCCGGCGGGTCCAACGAGGACGAGGTCGAGGTCGGTGCCGCCCAGCTGCTCGTAGGCCGCCAGGAGGGTGGGCAGATTCTTGCGCGGCTCGCGCGTGCCGACCCACAGGATGTAGGGGCGCACCAGGCCGTGGCGGGCGCGGAACTCCTCGACCTGTGCCGTCGTGACGGGTGTGTGGCTCAGGCCGTGCGGGATGACGGTGATGCGCGAGGCGTCCAGGCCGGCCTGAACACAGTCGTCGGCGGTGGCCTGCGAGGGGACGATGATCGCGTCGGCGCGCTTCTTCGTGATCTCGAGGGCGCGGTGAAAATAGGCCGAACCGTGGGCCGTGAAGTGGTCGGGGTCGCGCAGGAAGGCGACGTCGTGGACGGTGACGGCCAGAGGAAGCGAGGTCGGCGGGATCGCCCAGGTCGTCGCGTGCACGACGTGGGCTCCCCCGCCCGATCCGACGCCGAGCATCCGGTCCACGCTGGGCATACTCAGGCGGTCCCACGCGGCGTAGAGCGCGCGCCGAGGCAGCGAGGAGTTGAGGACGGGAATGGTCAGTCCCACCTGGCGCGGGGTTGGCTCACCCGCGCCGTGGCGTGCGGCGACACCGATAGCACGCACGCCCTGGTCTGCCAGGCGGGAGGCTACTTCGACGATGTACCGGCCGGAGCCCCCGGGCACCGGCTGCCACATTTGTTCGACGACCATTCCAACGTTGACGCTCATACGCCCAGGGTAGTTCACGGGCGCGCAGGGGCGGGAACAAAAGGATGAGTGAGCGCAAAATGGAATACGATAAAGGGACCAGTTGTTGCTCCCGACCCAATGGGGATGATCGTGGCCCACTTCGCTTCTCACTCGCAGCCGATCCGCGTCCTGCTCGACGGGACCGCGATCCCCGCAGACCTGGGCGGCGTCGGCCGCTACGTGGACGACCTGGTTCCCGAGCTGGTCGAACAGGGCGTGGACCTGACGATGGCCGTCCAGGAGCGCGACGCGGAGCACTTCGCGACCCGCCTGCCCTTGGCGCGCATCATCCCGATCTCTCCGCGTTTCGAGTCACGTCCGGCGCGCATGGCATGGGAGCAGACGGGCCTGCCCAAGCTGATCCGCAAGGTGCGCCCCGACGTCCTGCACTCCCCCCACTACACCTGCCCGCAGTTCCCGGGCGTCCCCGTCGTCATCACGCTGCACGACGCGACCTTCTTCTCACACCCCCAGGCGCACTCGCCTCTCAAGCAGCGTTTCTTCACGGCCGCGATTCGCCGCGCGATTCGCCGCGCGGACGCCCTCGTGGTGCCTTCGCTGGCGACGCGCGACGAGACGATCAAGTACGCGGGTGGGGATCCCTCGCAGTTCTACGTCGCCTACCACGGCGTGGATCGTTCGATCTTCCACCCGGTCTCCGACGCTGAGCGCGAGCGCGTCAAGGCCTCGCTGGGCCTGGAGGGCCGCGACTACATCGGCTTCCTGGGCACGCTGGAACCGCGCAAGAACGTCCCGAACCTGGTGCGCGGCTGGGTCAAGGCCGTCTCCGACCGTCCGAATCCGCCCGCCCTCGTCCTGGCTGGCGGCAAGGGTTGGGACGAGGACATCGACCCGGCCCTGGCCTCGGTCCCCGAGCACTTGACGGTCCTGCGCCCCGGCTACCTGCCCCTGGAGGACCTGCCCGGTTTCCTCTCGGGCTGCGTCATCCTGGCCTACCCATCGATCGCGGAGGGCTTCGGCCTGCCGGTCCTGGAGGCGATGAGCTGCGGCGCCGCGACGCTGACGACTCGCCTGACCTCCCTGCCCGAGGTCGGAGGCGACGCCGTCGCCTACTGCGACATCGACCCGGACTCCATCGCCTCGGCCCTCACGGAGCTGCTGGACGACCCGGCTCGCCGCGAGGCCCTGGGGGCTGCGGCAATTCCGCGCGCCGACGAGTTCACGTGGGCCCGCGCCGCTTCGGTTCACATCGAGGCTTTCCGCGCCGCCGCCCATTCCTGAGTCGACCGCGCCCGAAGGAGGCCGACGCATGCCCACGTCAGCGTCGCAGCGCCGCACGTTTGTCGCCGCGCTCATCCTTGTCGCCGCGGCGATTGTGGCCTCACTGGCGTGGGTCGTGGCATCCCCGGTCGGGTCTTCCCCGGACGAGGACTTCCACGTTGGCTCCATGTGGTGCCCTCCCCCGGTGGACAAGACCGGCTGCCAGATTTCCACCGAAGACGGCGAGAAGGCCGTCATGGTACCGCAGTCGCTGGCCAAGGAGTACGTCACCTGCTACGCCTTCGATCACAATAATTCCGCGCAGTGCACCCTCAACGCCTCGGACGAGGAGCTGGCGCCAACACTGCGCTGGGACGACGGGAACTACCCGTGGGGCTACTACCAGTTCGCCCACCTCTTCGTTCAGCACTCGACGAGCCACGCGGTCCTCGCGCTGCGCACGGTGAACACGCTGCTGGCGATCGGCCTGATCGGCGCGATCATCGCCCTGGCTGATTCGGGCCTGAAGCGCGCGATCAGCGTCGCCGTGACGGTGGCGTGGCTGCCGATGGGCTTCTACTTCGTCACCGGCATGAACCCGTCGTCGTGGGCGATGACGGGCACGTTTGCGTTTGCCGCTGGGCTACTGGCCGCCACCCGTTCGGTGGGGCGACGCCGGGTGGGCCTGATCGCCTGCGCCCTAGCCGGCGCGGTCTTGGCGTGCACGTCGCGCGGTGACAGCGCCTTCTTCCTCTTCGTCGTCACGGTCGCCCTGGCCTTCGCGGTGCCGCTGAGTAAGCGCATCATTCCCGAGGCCGTGGTGGCCTGCGCGGCATCGGTCATCGGCGTGCGAGTGATGTCCTCGACGAACGTCTCAGCAAACCTGGCGACGGCGCAGAAGGGTGTCGTGACCGCCGGTCGGCACGAGATTCTCATGCAGAACCTGGATGCGCTGCCCAACTACCTGCGTGGCTTCGTCGGCCATTTGCTGGGGCCGGGGTGGAACGACGTGTCCTACCAGGGCACCGTGTCCTACGGCGCCTCCGTCTTGGTCGTCGCCGTCCTGTGCTGGTCGCTGCGCTCACTGTCCTGGCGCAAGGCCCTGTCGGCGATCACGGTGGCCGGTGCAATCACTGGCGTTCCCGTGGTGATCGGCCTGCGCGGACACTTCAACAACGTCCTCACCTACCAGCCGCGCTACATGCTGCCGCTCTTCGCGGTATTCCTTCTCATGCTTCTGGCTCCCTCCCCCGCCCGTGCGGACGAGGCGGGGCAGCGCGTGGGAAGCGCCGCCTTCCGCGTCCCCACCAGCTTCGTCGGGCGCGTAGGCACGGGCCTCGTGGCGGCGCTGTGGGCACTCACCAACGCCCGGGCTCTCTACCTCGTCATCGAGCGCTACGCGTTCGGGCGCACGGCTCACGCAATGCCCATCGACCTGTCGATGCGGAACCTCAGCGAGGGGAACGAGTGGTGGTGGCCAACGGCTCCGATCGGCCCAATGGCCGTGTGGATCCTTGGCGCTCTCGCTGGCGCAATCGCGATTGGCCTAGCCGTTGTCCTATGGCAACGCTTCCCCGGAAAGGCGCCCAAGCCTCGTCGATAGACACTTCACACCCAAACTGTTCACAAATCTAATTATGAGTGCTATGCTCGAACATGTAGCACTCAAACAACCTTGTGAACGAAAGGTGGCGGCATGCCCACAACCAATGTCGGCACGCTCAGCGAGCCCCAATTCAACATCCTGACCACACTGGCCAAGGCCGACTCTCCCCTCACGCAGCGGGCATTGTCGGAGGCCACCGGCATGAGCCTGGGGCGCGTCAACACTGCCACCCGCGAATGCGAGGCCGCCGGCTACATTGACGACCGCACAATCACCGATGCCGGTCGCGAGGCACTCGAGCCCTACCGCGTCACGGGCGCCGTCATCATGGCCGCAGGCCTGTCCTCCCGCTTCGCCCCCATCAGCTACGAGCGCCCCAAGGGCACGCTCAAGGTGCGCGGCGAGATCCTCGTCGAGCGTCAGATCCGCCAGCTCCACGAAGCAGGCATCACGAACATCACGCTCGTCGTTGGCTACAAGAAGGAATACTTCTTCTACCTGGCCGATAAGTACGGTGTCGACATCGTCGTCAACCGGGAATACGCCACCCGCAACAACAACGGCTCCCTCTGGCTCGTCAAAGACCGCCTCGACAACACCTACGTGTGCTCCTCGGACGACTACTTCACCACGAACCCCTTCGAGCCCTACGTCTACAAGTCCTACTACTCGGCGAACTACGTCGAGGGCCCCACCGACGAGTGGTGCATCAAGACGGGTCCGGCCGACCGCATCACGGGTGCGACCGTGGGTGGCGCCGACGCGTGGGTCATGCTCGGCCACGTCTACTTCGACCGTGTCTTCTCCGCGACATTCCGCGAGATTCTCGAGCGCGTCTACGACAAGCCCGAGACCGTGTCGAAGCTGTGGGAGTCCATCTACCTGGACCACATCAAGTCCTTCGACATGGTGATTCGCCGCTACCCGGACGGCGTCATCCACGAGTTCGACTCGGTCGACGAGCTGCGCAGCTTCGACCCCCTGTTCATGGAGAACGTCGACTCCGAGGTCTTCGATCACATCGTGGCCACCCTGGGCTGCCAGAAGTCGGACATCCGCGACTTCTACCCGCTCAAGCAGGGCATCACGAACCTGTCGTGCCACTTCGCCGTGGGCGACAACGAGTACGTCTACCGCCACCCGGGCATCGGCACGGAAAAGATCGTGGACCGCAGCGCGGAGTTCGCCGGCCTGCGCCTGGCCGCCGAGCTCGGCATCGACGACACCTTCCTCACGGGCGACCCTGCGGCCGGCTGGAAGATCTCGCGCTTCGTGCGCGACGTGCGCAACCTGGACGTCACCCGCGACGAGGAGCTCAAGGCCGCGATGGAGATGGACCGCGCGCTGCACACCTCCGGTCGCGTGCTGGACCGCTCCTTCGACTTCGTCACCGAGGGCCTGCGCTATGAGGGGCTCCTCAAGGCCTTCGGCCCAATCGACGTGCCCGGATACTTCGAACTGCGCGACAAGGTCCTGCGTCTGAAGGCCTTCGCGGACGCCGACGGCTTCGACAAAGTCCCCTCGCACAACGACTTCTTCCCGCCGAACTTCCTGGTGGACAAGGACGGAAAGATCAGCCTCATCGACTGGGAGTACGCGGGCATGTCGGATGTGGCCGCCGACTTCGGCACCATGGTCGTGTGCACGGCTGAGATGACCCGCGAGCGCGCGGCCGCCGCCCTGGAGTATTACCTGGGCCACGCGCCCAGCGAGGCCGAGGCGCGCCACTTCTTCGCCTACGAGGTGTTCGCCGGCTGGTGCTGGTACCTGTGGGCGCTGGTCAAGGAGGCTGAGGGGGACGACGTGGGCGAATGGCTCTACATCTACTACTCGCACGCGACGCGCACGCTCGATTCCCTGCTCGCTTCGTATGAGGCCGCCTCGGCCTCGGGCGCACAGGCTGTCAAGGAAGGTGAACTGGCATGAAAACTCAGCACGGAGGCAAGCGTTACGGCATCTTCTCGGGCGTCCTGTGGGGCCTCGACACGGTCGTGCTGGCGATCGCGCTGGCCATGATCCCATTTGCCGACTTCGGCCAGTCGGCGCTCGCTGGCGCGGTCCTGCACGACGTTGCGTGCGCCGTGATCCTGCTCGTGTACATGGCGGTTCGAGGCCGCCTGAAGGACACCTGGGCGGCGCTGCGCACGCGCCCGGGCAAGTCGGTGATTGCGGCGGCTCTGCTGGGTGGCCCGATCGGCATGAGCGGTTACCTGATCGCTATCGACAACATCGGCCCTGGCCTGACCGCGATCATCTCGACGTTCTACCCGGCTCTGGGAACGCTGCTGGCGTTCGCCCTCCTGAAGGAGCGGATGGCCCCTCGCCAGATCATTGCTCTGCTGGTCGCGCTCGGTGCCATCGTGGTGACGGGCTTGTCGGCGACCTCCGACCCCGTTGAGGGCGGCAACGCCATCCTGGGTGTCGCCGGCGCGCTGGCGTGCGTGATCGGCTGGGGGTCCGAGGCCGTGATCCTCACATGGGGCATGCGCGACGAGGCCGTGGATAACGAAGTGGCGCTCCAGATCCGCGAGACGACCTCGGCGCTGGTCTACCTCTTCGTTGTCGCCCCGATCGCGGGGGTCTTCGGCTTCACGCTGCACTCGCTCGCTCACCTGTCCGCGGGCGTGGTGGCCCTGGCCGGCCTGGCGGGCACGGCCTCGTACCTGTTCTACTACAAGGCACTGTCGGCGATCGGCGCCTCGCGCGGCATGGCCCTGAACATCTCCTACTCAGCGTGGGCAATCATCTTCGCCCTGGTTCTGCAGGGCACGGTACCCACGGCTACACAGGTCGTGTGCTGCATCGTGATCCTCGTGGGCACGGTCCTGGCGGCCACTCCCTCGTGGGGTGACCTGCTTCCCAGGCGCGCGAGTACCATCACGGACGACAAGGCGTGAGACAATGGCGGGTGGGTGCACGTGCACCCACCCGCTTTCCGCATTCGGAGGACTTATGACGACGCCCCCCAGCGACCTGCGCAAGGTCCACATGCTGCTGACCTACATCCTGTCAGAGTTCGACCGGGTGTGCGGCCAGATCGGCGTGGACTACGCCCTGTACGGCGGTAGCGCCATCGGAGCAGTGCGCCACGGCGGTTTTATCCCGTGGGATGATGACATTGATGTCTTCATGCTCCGCCCGGACTACGAACGATTCCTGCGCGAGGCTCCCGCACATCTGTCTGAGGGTTTCCGCATCGATAACCAGACGAGCGTTCCCAGATACCACCTGCTGTTTTCCAAACTTGGCTTGACTGGAACGGTTTTCCGCTCGCAGGGCGAGGTCAACCCGGACTACACGCCGCCGATCTTCCTCGACATTTTTCCGCTCGATACGGTGCCTGCGGACGCCAAGCGTTTCCGCTCCATGTGCCGCAAAACCTGGTGGTGGGGCCGCCTGCTGTTCCTCTCGGGCATTCCGACCCCCGGTTTGCCCGGCATGGTGGCATGGAAGCGCTCACTCATTCACGCGGTGACACGGAGTGTCAACCTCGCACTACGCGCCGCGCAGATGTCGCCACGCGGACTCTATGCACGGTGGGAGAAGGCGGCACGCAGCGCCGAAGGCGAAGCCACGGGCACCTACGCCGATTTCACGATGCGTGACCCGTGGAATTGGATCGTACACCGCGATGAGTTCCTCCCCACGCGCCGCGTCCCCTTTGAGGCAATTGAGGCCTCAATCCCCCACGATGTCGATGCCCTGCTCACTCGCGGTTACGGCGACTACATGCGCGTCCCGGATCCGGCGGATCGGCGCACGCACCTACCGGAAACGCTAGAGTTTGGTCGTTTCGACCCCGATCAGGGCGGGGTGCCGGATCTTCTGGCTTCCCGCGATGAGGAGGATCCTCGCTCGGAGCCTACGACCGGTCAGGAGCAGTAAATGCGTATCGCTTTCATCGTCAACAGCTACCCGCCGCGTCTGGGTGGCTTAGAGTCGCACATCTACCACCTGTCGGTGTCCCTGGCACAGCTGGGGCATGACGTGTACGTGTTGACTATCTCTGATAAGCCGGGGCATCGACAGGAAGAGGGCGTCGATATTCGTACCGACCGACGTCACTTCCCGGTCGCGGACATCATCAGCTTCCCGGCCCTGGGCGCGACCCGCGCGATCGCACGCTTCCTCCGCGAGCACCACATCGACGTCGTCAGCGTGCACACTCGTTTCTTCCCCATGAGTTTCGTGGGGGTGCGCGCCGCACACAAAGCGGGCATCCCGGTCATTCACACGGAGCACGGTTCCGGTTTTGTCGCTTCTTCCTCTCCGATCATCGCTCCCGCATCGCGCGCAGTCGATGTGACGATGGGCCGTTACGTGCTGCGTCACGCGGATCGCGTGCTGGGCGTGTCTGAGCAGGCCGCAGCCTTCGCGTCGCGGCTGGGCGGCGTTCATGCGGACGTGTTTTATAACGCGATTACTCCCCCACAGCCGCACGCGGAACCGATCGAGGACCGCCACCGTCACCTCGTATTCGTGGGCCGGATGGTGCCCGGAAAGGGATGGGACACGTTCATCGAGGCCGTGGCACAGCTGCGCGCGCAGGGGCAGGAGGTGACAGGTGAGCTGTTGGGCGCCGGCGCTGATCTCGATGCCGCTCGCGAGATGATCGCTGCCAAGGGACTCGATGGTGTCGTGTCTGCACCCGGTCGCGTGAGCGCAGACGAAGTCCGTGGCCGCTTGGCGGGAGCAACCCTCGTCAATCCAACGGTCCTGTCGGAGGGGTTCCAGACGACCCTGCTGGAGGCACTGGCAGAACGAGGGCGCGTCGTCACATTCACGGTGCCCGGCGCGCAGGTCCTCGCAGACCAGGGTAACCCCGTGGTCATTACCGCCGAACGCACGCTTGAGTCTCTTGTGTCAACCCTGCGTGACTTCTTGAACAATCCGCCTGCCCTGGGGGATCCCAGCCTCATCGACGCGTGGACGTGGCCGGTACGAGCCCGCGAGTATGCGAGCATCGCCGAGTCACTGTTGGATGGCCACGCGCCACACTCCCCCGCTCATCACTGACGTTCCCCCTGTTTCCCGAGGAGTAACCATGCCTTTCATCAGCGTCATCATTCCCGTCTACAACGCGCAGGAGTTCCTACCGGGCGCCCTGGAGTCCATCGAGACGCAGGACTTTGCGGACTGGGAAGTGATTCTCGTTGACGACGGGTCGACGGATGGCTCACCCGCCCTGTGCGATTCCTACGCCCAGCGCGACCCGCGTTTCCGCGTCGTTCATCAGGAAAACGCAGGAACGAGCGCAGCACGCAACACAGCCCTGAAGGCTGCGCAAGGCGAGTACATCACGTTCATGGACAATGACGACTGGTGGCGCATCCCCGAGGCGCTCACGCTCGTTCACGAGGCCCTCACAAGGCGCCCCGTTGATCTGCTGTGGCACATGAGTGCGCGCGCCAACCCGGAGGGCACCGAGATCACGGAAGCCGAACCCACGTCGATCGCCTCCACGATTGATTCGCTGAGCACGGACGAGGCAATCCGAACAATCATCGACAACGAGCTGACGACGAGCGCCGTGTGGACGAAGGTGATCCGCCGCGACTTCTTGACCGAACACGGCATCGTATTCCCGTCAGGCATGCGCAACGAAGACACGGATGTGAGCGCTCAGATTATCGCGCACATCGATTCCGTGGCCTGGCTCGACCAGCGTTTCTACGTGTACAGGATGGGTCACCCCTACGCGCAGACCTCGCATTCACTGGCCGTCTCGACGGTCGACGACCTGGAGCACGTACTGCGCTCGAATCTGTCCGCCGCTCGTTCGCTATCCGAGGGACGCCGCGGCGCACTCATGGCATTCCTGGCACGTCCGATGATGGTGTGGGTGGGTCAGGCCTCGGCCCTGGGGCTCCTCGACGAGAAGAAGCACGGGCAGCAGGCGCGCCGCCGCAAGGCGTTCATCAGCCAATTCTTCCTTCCCCTCGTCTCACAGTCGCACACCCGCGAAGCTCGTATCGCCCAGTGGGCATGCCGTCTGCTGGGAGTGCGCGCCTGCGCACAGCTGCTCGGTGTTCAATTCCGACGCATGCATCCCGAGCTGGTCGCCCACTCCACGACCAAGTAGCGGCCCGCTCAGCGGGCTCGCTTCCTCGCGTCATTCACCGAAGGGAGTGTCCGCCACCCACTCGACAGACCGCATGTGGGCGGGCGGGCGCTGATCCTCGGGCGGGACCTCACGCCAGTTGCCGTAGTAGTCCTCGAGCAGCTTCTCGGCCTGCGCAGGAATCGCAAACTCGCGCCCCTCGAAGCTGGCAGTACGCGTCGGGAAAAGCTCCTCAGGCCGGATGATATTACGGCTCATAATGTCATCGAGGAGCAGGACGTAGCGCTCGTTGTCCGGATTCTCAACCGACGAACGGTGGCACGCACGGGCAAGCTCATCCTGCCGACGAGAAATGGCGTACAGGTCTGCGAAGCGGGTCACCGGATAGAGCATGTACTTGATGATGCGGCGTGCCGTGGAGGTTGCGTAGCGCGGGTTAGACGCCGCGATGTACTTCCACCACACAAGTCGGTGCCCCCTGCGCGCGGCACGATGCACGGCAGGGTCAGTAATGTCGACGCGCTCAAGTGGGAAAATATCCACCCACAGCCCGAGGTTTCCGGCAGATTCGTCCAGGAAAGACTCAACCGCCCGGGTTCGGGTATCAACGAGCTTGCAGTAAGAGTTAATCGAGGTGCGATCACGATAACTGACGAGGCTGTAGTGCTCCCCGAGAGCTCCCTGCTTCCACAGGTCGTAGAGCTTCTCGTAGTCATCCCGGGGCATGTAGACATCAATATCGTCATCCCAGGGGATGAACCCACTGTGGCGCATCGCCCCAATGAGAGTGCCGTACGCGAGCGCATAGGAGAGCTGGTGCTCGCGGCACACGCGGTCCAGTTCTGTGAGAATGTCCAGTTCAACCGCCTTCACCTGGCGTGCCTCAAGCTGGGTCATGGAGCCTCTTTCATCGTTCATCCGATGGCTTACGAACTGCCCTCTAGAGTAGTACAAGCTGCGGGTGAGAGGACAGGAGTACGGGCCCGCGCAATAGCCAGTCGCGGGAGCATGATCGCGCACCCCGCCAGATCTCCGTGCGGCGCGAGGCCTGCCCGCCCGCTCGCCGTCCACGCGACCCACCCCGCCAGACCTCCGCACGATGCGAGCACACGTCTTGCTTTCTGTGGCTGCTCTATGCGCCGGTGGGCGACAGACCTCCGACCGCTGCCTTCACACAACGAGCTTCGCTCGGCACACCACCGCCAGACCTCCGCGCGACCCACCCCGCCAGACCTCCGTGCGGCACGAGGCCTGCCCGCCCGCTCGCCGTCCACGCCGCGAGCTTCGCTCGGCACACCCCGCCAGACCTGCGCGCAACGCACCCCGCCAGACCTCCGTGCGGCGCGAGGCCTGCCCGCCCGCTCGCCGTCCACGCTGCGAGCTTCGCTCGGCGTGTCGCCTCGAAGCCCGGCCAGGCCCTGCAGGCCTCGCGCCACCCTCCAGTCGGGCGACCATGACCACCGGCACCGCAACCTCCATCCCAACGAGCTTCGCGCGGCGCACCCCACCAGACTTCCGTGCGGCGCAAGCACACGTCTTGCTTTCTGTGGCTGCTCTATGCGCCGGTGGGCGGCGGCCTGCCCGCGAGATCGCCACACGCGAGCCTTCGGCTCGGAATGATCGATCTCGAGGCCCGCCCTGGCCGTGCCACCGCCCACCGGCACCGCAGCCTCCATCCCAACGAGCTTCGCTCGGCGCGTCGCCTCGAAGCCCGGCCAGGCCCTGCAGGCCTCGCACCACCCTCCGATCGGGCGACCATGACCACCGGCACCGCCGCCGCAACCCCGCAGGCCTCGCGTCCCCTCTTCCTCTGGCTCCCCCGCCTACTCCTGCAACACTAGACAACGGCCGGTAACACGGCTGACGAGACCGGCAAGTAGTCAGGTTCTAAGCGGGACAAAACTCTCCCCGCTCAACACATCGGACGTAGGAACGGGACAAAATTCTCCCCGCTCGTCGTAAAACGCTCATTTTGGCCTGTTTTACGCATGCAGGGAGAGTTTTATCCCGGATATGACATCCGTGGCCCCCAGCAGGGAGAGTTTTATCCCGGAATCCTGGTCGTGCATGGGCCACACCCAGGATCCGCGATGAACATCCACGTGCTCCTCGCGTGACAGCGCCCATGACGCGCATATGCGGATAGGTTATCGCTACGCGGATAGGTTATTCCCACGCGGATAGGTTAATAAGCTATCCGCATGCGCATAACCTATCCGTAACGTCACAACCTATCCACATGTCGCACGTTCATCACTGATCCACGCCGCCCCCACCAGCGCCGCCGCTCGCGGGCGCGCGGAGCGCCAACGCTCACACCCTCCTCAACACAACCAACTGGCAGCGAGTCGGGCGACGTGCACTCCGATGTTGCGGTATCGTCATCAACTCTCCTTCCCGTTCAACAGACAGGTGTGCCCGGTGGAGCAGCCTCCCCACCGGGCACACGGACATGAATTATTCGTTCTCAGGAGTAGTCCTTCTGGAACTTCAGTTCCAGTTCCTCCAGCGAGTGGAACTTCGTCTCGGGGACGACCTTCCAGTAGAAAAGGAACGAGAGGAAGTTAATGGCCGCGAAGATCGCGTACGTGCCAGCGCCACCGACGGTCGCCATGAGCGGCGGGAAAACAACGGCAACGAGCGCGTTGGCAAGCCACAGCGTACCCACCGCGATACCGAGGGCAGTGCCACGGACGGCGGCAGGGTATATCTCGGAGACAAGCACCCAGGACACCGTTCCAGACTGCTTGATGAACACGAAGATACAGACGATACCAAGAACGAGCCAGGGCGCGAAGGTCGGGGCGCCGGAGATATTTCCCTCGCCATCCAGATAGGGGCTGATAAAGACTGCAAACACGGCAGACAGCGCAGCCAGAGAAATCGTGATGCCGAGTTCCTGATACATGCCCACGTGACGGCGAGCGAATCGGGCGACGAGCCACAGGCCCACGGCGGAACCGATCGCGGAGATACCACCGGAAACGACGTTCAGGGTGATGGCGTCTTCCATGGGAACGCCGGCGGCGTTGAGGATCTTCGGCGTGTAGTACATGGCCGTGTTGATGCCGGTCAGCTGGTCGGCGATGCCCAGGACGATACCGATGTAGAGGAGCTTGCGAGCCCACTTCACGGTGAGGATCTGGGACAGCGACCAGTTTTCCTGAGCAGACTCTGCACGCTGGACATCGAGCATCTCGTTGATCTCGCCAGCGACGTCATCCTTGTTTTCGTCGCGCACACGCTTGAGGGAGCCAATGGCCTCGACAATGCGCAGATTGGCGGCGTACCAGCGCGAGGACTCGGGCACAGTGCGGATACCGATCCACAGGGCGATGGCGGGCAGCGAGCACAGGATGAGCATGTAGCGCCAGGTCAGACCATTTCCCGTGCCGGCGACATCCGCAATATTAACGGCGGCCTGGACGGTCTCCCACGCAACGGACGTGCCAGCGTGGCCGAGCACGTGCCCGGAGGCATCCACGGCATCACCGGTCAGGGTGACGGAGGGACCACCCTGCATGTGAGCGATGACAGCGTTCATAGAGAAGGCCAGGAACTGGCCGAAGACGATCATCATCTGATCCGTCGCGACAAGGAAACCGCGCAGCCGCTTGGGAGCAGTTTCGCTGAGGAAGACGGGAACCGTCGCGGAAGCACCACCAACCGCGAATCCGAGGATGATACGCGCCAGGTAGAGGACCCAGATGTTCGGGGCAATCGCGCAGCCGATGGCGCCAAACAGGAAGATGATGGCGAGCAACGTGATGTTATGGCGGCGACCAAAGCGGTCGGAGAGGCGTCCGCCGAAGAACGCACCGGCGGCAGCACCGATGCACAGCAGGCCGCCGACCCAGCCTTCTTCGAAGGTGGTCATGTTCAGGCCACCGGCACCTCCGGGCATGTACATGTATGGCAGGGCACCAGCGACGACGCCGGTGTCATAGCCGAAGAGGAGAGAGCCCAGCGTCGCGATGGCGGCAATTGCGCCCAGGGAGCGCTTCGCACCAGAAGCAGGGGTCTTCTCGACGAGCTCGCGCACCCTGTCGGGTGTGTAGTCGTCAATCGTTGGAGTGTGTGGCATATGGTTCTCCTCTGCACTTCCTCGTCGGAGCGATCCGGATGAACGAGACAGCATCCATAGCATAATGCCGCGCCCGTGCACGCACCGCTTCCCGGCAGATATAACGCAGGCCGCGATCGCCCCCTGAGGATATCAAGGCCGAGGCCCCCGCGAGCACCTCGTCGCCGACGCACTCACGCCCACATCTATGACCGTATAGAGTGGAGGGGTGGGCGCGCCGCGCCAACCCCTCCACTCAGAGAGTTGTCACACTCAGACGTTCGTCGGGAAGTTCATACCAACGTAGCCCACCTTCTCGCCACGCTTGGGCCAGCGTGTCGTGACAACCTTGGCCTTCGTGTAGAAGCGCACACCCTCGGGACCGTGGATATGAGTGTCGCCCAGCAGCGACTCCTTCCAGCCACCGAAGGAGTAGTAGGCGACCGGAACCGGGATCGGCACGTTGACACCAACCATGCCGGCCTCGACGTCAACCACGAAGTGGCGGGCCGTGTCACCGTCGGATGTGAAGATCGCGGATCCATTGCCAAACTCGGAGGAGTTAACAATCTCGATGGCCTCTTCGTAGGTGTCGGCGTGTACGACGACCAGGACCGGGCCGAATACCTCTTCGCAGTAGACGCTCAGGTCGCGATCCACGTTGTCGAGGATAGTGGGGGCCAGCCAGAAGCCATCCTCATACTCCTCACCCTCGGGACGGTAGCCGCGGCCGTCGAGGACAACGTTCGCACCCTTGGCCTCGGCCTCGTCGATCCACGTGGTGATGCGCTCCTGAGAGGAGCGGGTGATAACCGGACCCATCTCCGAAGCCGGGTCGGTACCGGGGCCGACGACGATCTTTTCAGCGCGAGCCTTGATGGCGGGAACCAGCTTCTTCTCAACGCCACCGACAGCGACGATCACGGGCAGGGCCATGCAGCGCTGGCCCGCTGCACCGAAGGCACCGGCGCTGATGTGCTGCGCGGCGAACTCAATGTCGGCGTCAGGCATGACGATCGCATGGTTGTTCGCGCCGCCCAGGGCCTGGACGCGCTTACCGTGGGCCACGCCCGTATCCTGCACGATGTGCGCGACCGGCGAAGAACCGACGAAGGAGATCGCGTCGATGCCGGGGTGGGTGAGAATGTCGGTGACCAGGTGGCGGTCACCGGCGATGACATTGAACAGACCGTCAGGCAGACCGGCCTCTTTGTAGAGGCGTGCGATGATCATCGATGCGCTGGGGACGGTCGAGGCGACCTTGAGGATGAAGGCATTACCGGTAGCAAGGGCGATGGGATGCATCCACATGGGGACCATGGCCGGGAAGTTGAAGGGACAGATACCCGCGACGACGCCAACAGGCTGACGCAGGGTGTGCACATCGACGCCGGTCGAGGCCTGGTCGGTGAACTCACCCTTGAGTGCAGCGTTGATACCGCATGCGAAGTCGACAGTCTCACGACCACGGGCAATCTCACCAAGGGCGTCGCCGTGCGTCTTGCCACCCTCGCGCACGATGGCGTCTGCAATCTCATCCTGATGCTCGATGACGAGCTGGCGGAACTTGAACATGACGTCCACGCGCTTGGCCAGGGCGGTACGCGCCCATTCCTTTTGCGCCTGACGAGCAATCTCGACGACCTGGTCAAGGCAGTGCTTGTCGGCCAAAGCCAGCTGATCGACGACCTTGCCGGTGGCGGGGTTCTCAACGTCAATGGTCTTGTCGCAGTGAGCGACATACTCTTCGCCATTAACCCACAGGTTGATTGTCATTGGTTTACCTTTCTTCCCATTCATCCACGAATGGCGGAACAACTTTGTTCGGACAAACAGTAGCATGTTTCTGGAACCAATGTCGCAATATCAGCAACACCAATACATATCGAAACCCATTTGTCCCGTCTATCAGACACGCTACCCCACCGCGACCACCACCTCATCAACGAACACACCGTTTCACGAAGCGTTTCACAACAAGCCCCACGCGCGCACAGACTTCCAGCAAAGGGGCGGCCCCGGAAAAGTCCGGGGCCGCCCTCACACGCTCAGATCATCACAGGTAGTGACGCTGCGGCTTGCGGTCGCGCTGGTAATCCTCGTAAGCGTGCTGCGTGGACTCCAACTCGGAGACCTGCGAGACGGCCACGTCCCACCAGGAGGATCCGGGCGGGTTGGGGCCCATCAGGTCGGTCTCGATGTGGATCATCGTTGCACGATCCGAGGCGACTGCAGCCTTGTAGGCCTCCTTGAACTCCTCAATGCCGTTGGCCTCAATCACATCAATTCCCCAGGAACGGGCATTCGCAGCGATATCGACGCCGGCGATACGCTCGTTGTCCTCAAGGTGCGAGCCCCCTGCGCGCTGACGGTACTTTGTACCGAAGCGCTGGGAGCCACGGGACTCGGAGAGGGCGCCGATCGAAGCGAAGCCGTAGTTCTGCAGCAGAACGTAGATGACCTTGATACCCTCCTGGGCGACCGTGGCCAGCTCCATCGGGAGCATCTGGTAGCTACCGTCGCCAACGATCGAGACGACCTCGGACTGCGGGCGCGCCAGCTTAACGCCCATGGCGGCCGGCACCTCGTAGCCCATGCAGGAGAAGGCGTACTCGACGTGGTACTGGATGGGGGTCTTCGCCTGCCACAGAGCTTGCAGATCGCCGGGCATCGAGCCGGCGGCGTTGATGACGACATCCTCGTTGCCCATGAGCTCGTTGAGCGCGCCGAAGACCTCGGTCTGTGCGGGCAGCGGGGCGTTGCCCACGTGGTAGCACTGCTCGACCTTGGCAGCCCAGGCCTCGCGCTCGGCAGCAATCTCGGCGGTGTATGCCTCATCGACGCGGTAGTCGGCCAGCTCCTCGGTCAGCGCGACGAGCGCCTCACGAGCGTCAGCCACGACCATCTCGGCGCTCTGCTTGGCAGCGTCAAAAGGCGTGATGTTGATGTTCACGAAAGAAACATCGGGGTTCTTGAACTGCGTCTTCGAGGCCGTCGTGAAGTCGGAGTAGCGCGTACCCACACCGATGATCAGGTCAGCCTTGTCGGCGAGGTGGTTGCCCGAGTCGCCGCCGGTCGAACCGACGCCGCCGACAGAGCACGGGTGATCACAGTTGATGGCACCCTTGCCAGCCTGCGTGTCCGCCACCGGAATGCCGGTCGCCGCCGCAAACGCGCGCAGCTCTTCCGAGGCCTCGGAGTAGATCGTGCCGCCACCAGCGATGATGAGGGGACGCTTGGCGGCGCGGATCTTGGCGACCGCACGCTCGAGGGCGGCGCGCTCGACGGGAGGACGGCGCACGTGCCACACGCGCTTAGCGAAGAACTCTATCGGCCAGTCGTAGGCCTCAGCCTGGACGTCTTGGGGCAGGGCGATCGTGACGGCGCCGGTCTCGGCCGGGTCAGTTAGGACGCGCATGCCGGCCAGCAGCGAGGGAATCAGCTGCTCGGGACGGTTGATACGGTCGAAGAAACGAGACACAGGACGGAACGCGTCGTTGACGGTGACGTCCAGCGACGTCGGGTCCTCGAGCTGCTGGAGGACCGGGTCCGGGATGCGGGTCGCGAACTGGTCGGAGGGGAAGATGAGGACGGGCAGTCGGTTGGTCGTTGCCGTCGCTGCACCCGTGACCATGTTGAGCGAGCCAGGCCCAATTGATGCGGTCGTCATCCAGGTCTGCAGGCGGTTCGTCGTCTTGGCGAAGGCCACGGCGGCATGAACGGCACCCTGCTCATTGCGGGGCATGATGTAGGGCATCGGGCTCTCACCCTCGGCCGGCGCAATTTCGTTCTGCAGGAGGGCCTGGCCGATGCCAGCCACGTTACCATGACCGAAGATGCCAAAGGCGCCCGCGATGAGGCGGCGCTCGACGCCGTCGCGCTCGGTGTACTGGTTGGACAGGAAGCGAATGATCGCCTGCGCGACCGTCAGGCGCACGGTTCCCTTGTAGGCTTCGTTGCTCATGGGTGATCCTTTCGAGGCTTTCTTACTTGTTCATGGGGAGGCGGGGGTCCACTTCCTGGTGTTCCCAGGTCGCGCGGATCCAGTGGTGCGCCGGATCGTCGGGGGCCAGCCACACAAGGTCCTCGTTCGGGCCTGCCATGACGTTCAGGTAGTACATGTCGTAGCCGGGAGCGGCGACGCAGGGGCCGTGATAGCCGTGGGGCACGAGAGCGACATCACCGTCGTGGACCTCGCAGCACAGATCGATCGGGCGGCCGGGGCTGCCGTAGGTGCGGTGCAGACCAAAGCCCTTGGAGCCCTCGGGACCGTCTTCAATCTCGAAGTAGTAGACCTCTTCAAGCTCGCGCTCATCCTCGGAGTCCTGCTCGTGCTTGTGGGCCGGGTAGGAGGACCAGTTACCGCCCGGGGTGATGACCTCGCACGCCAGCAGGTGGGAAGTGGTGACACCTTCGACGGCGAGGGAGTAGTTGTTAACCTGGCGCGAGCAGTCGCCGGCGCCGCGCAAATCCACGCGAACCTGGCTCTTGGGGTAGTAGGCGACGGGGATGTCGCGAGCGGCGAGAGCAGAGGGGAAGGCGAAGCGGCCGCCGCGGGCGGAGGTGATCGTCAGGGTCTTGCCACGTCCCACGTACAGGTAGTCGGTGACGCCAGAGAAGACTCCGCGACGCCCCTCGAGCTCGTAGGTCTGCCCGTCGACCTCGACGGTTGCGCCTCCCGCGAGGGGCAGGACGAGAAGCTCAGCGTCGCCGGTTTCGACGACCTCGGAGGCACCGGCCTCGAGGACGAGGACGCGCAGACCGGAGAAGGTCCAGCCGGCGCGCTGGGGGTCAATATCAACGGTGAAATTGCCATGGCCGGAAGAACCGGCGGGAACGTAAATGTCAGGAAGAGTCATCGTAGTCTCCAGAAGGTTGGGCGTCGGTGCCGGGGAAATAGAAGGGGGAACGAGGCAGGTGCTGGTCGGGTGGATTACGGGAGGGCCCCCGTTTCCATAAAGAAGCCAAGTTGTTCTTGGGTCGGCATGGCGGTCGAACATTCGATGTGCGAACACACGTAGGCTCCCGCGGCCGAGGCGTAACGGATGGTTTGTTCGAGGTCCCATCCTTCGACGAGGCCGTGGATGAGTGCACCACCGAAGGCGTCGCCCGCGCCGAGGCCGTTAACAACGTCGACGTCCCAGGCCTTGACCCACACGCGCTCGTCAGCGGTCTTCGCGAGGGTCCCTTTGGGCCCCTGCTTCACGATCGCGAGGCGAACGCCGCGCTCAAGGAGAGCATCGGCTGCACTGTCAGGATCGGAGACACCCACGGCCATCTCGCACTCTTCGCGGTTTCCGACGGCGACGTCGACGCGGGACAGGACGGCTGCGACACGCGAGCGCGCCTGGGCCATGCTGCTCCACAGATTGGACCGATAGTCGAGGTCGAGGATTGTCAGGCCGCTAGAAGGGCCACGGTGGTCGAGAGCACGCAGGTGCAGATCAAAGGAGGAGTTGCGCGACAGGCCGGTGACAGTGAACCAGAAGATTTCGGCACGCTCGACGGCGCCCCAATCGATCTGATCCTCCCGCAGCTCCAGGTCTGGTGCACTCGGCTCACGATAGAAGTAGAGCGGGAAGGAGTCGGGCGGGAAAAGCTCCGTGAAGGTGACTGGGGTATGGAAGTCGCGCACGGTGACAACGTGGTCCGAGGAGACGCCGAGGCGCTCAAGCTCACGGGTAACGAAACGACCGAAAGGATCGTCCCCCACCCCGGTGATAACACCGGTGCGATGCCCGAGGCGTGCTGCTGCAACTGCGACGTTCGTTGGGCTGCCGCCGAGGAACTTGCCGAAGGTCTCGACATCTTCGAGGTGCACGCCAACTTGGAGAGGATAGATATCGATGCCGGAACGACCCATCGTCAGAATGTCGACATCGCGACGCTCAAGGGGCATGGTGACTCCTTTCCTCTCCATTGGGGTGGCCCATTAGCCTGATGTTTCAAGGATGCACTATCAACAAGCAATCGTCAATCTTTGTCCGTACAATATGTAACAGCACGTCGACCCACTAGCCGACAACAACGCTGATACCATGTAACCGTATTAAATTAATACGACGCCGCGCCGCACATGAAGGTTTGACATGTCCAATGCATCGCCCACTCCGGATAACGCCCCCTACGTTCCGGACATTACCCTGGACCGCTCCTCTCCCGTGCCCCTGTACTTCCAGATCTCGGAGCCCATCGCACAACTCATTAACTCTGGAGCATTACCCGCGGACACACGCTTGGAGGACGAGCTGTCGATGGCGGCAAGACTGCACGTCTCCCGCCCCACGGCACGACAGGCACTCCAGCGCCTCGTTGACCGCGGCCTCCTGACGCGCCGCCGCGGCGTCGGCACGATCGTTTCACCACGCCACGTCCATCGCCCCATGGAACTCACCTCACTCATGCGTGACCTGGTCAACGCCGGCCACAAGGTGCACACGACCATCCAACACTACGAGGCGCGACCAGCCACCGCCCAGGAAGCTGACACCCTGAAGATCACCGAGGGCACCCTTGTTGTCCACATTGAGCGCACCCGCTTTGCCGACAACGAGCCAATCGCAGTCCTCACAAACCTCATCCCGGCCGACATCGCTCCCACAATGCAAGAACTCGAGTCCGCCTCTCTCTACGACCTCATGCGCGAGCGCGGAGTCACCTTAGCCTCAGCACGTCAGATAATCGGCGCACGCAGCGCGACAACGAAGGAAGCGAAGCTCCTGTCTGAACACCGCGGCGCAGCTTTACTGACGAGCCAGCGCACAACATACGACCCTTCAGGTCGCATCGTGGAATGCGGCAATCACATCTATCGCGCATCCAGATATTCATTTGAGGCAAGCCTTTTTGCCCAGTAATTAAGTATTGACGTTTTGTCCTAACAAATTGTTGACAGGCGTAGGCACTCGCCGTAGACTTGTTGTCGACAAAGAAAGTCGAGAGCGATCACAAAGGAGTGCTTCCCGCTATGTCCATCGAGTACACCCCCGGCCCCCTTCTGGACGCCGCGCGCAACACGCCCACCGCCCTGTGGAACGATTCGTCGGACCCGAGCGAGCTGGCACAGTCCATTTCCTTCGGTGGCGTCGGTGCCACCTGCAACCCAACCATTGCCTACACCTGCATCAACCAGCGTCGTGACGTGTGGCTGCCCCGCATCGCCGAGCTCGCCAAGGAAATGCCCGAGGCTACCGAGTCCGAGATCGGCTGGCAGGTCGTGCGCGAGCTGTCACTCGAGGCCGCCAAGCTCCTCGTGCCCATTTTCGAGGCCGAGAACGGCCGCAACGGTCGCCTATCCATGCAGACGGATCCGCGCCTGGCCCGCAGCGCCAAGGCCCTCGCTGACCAGGCCGAGGAGTTCCACAACCTGGCCAGGAACATTATCGTGAAGATTCCCGCCACGTCGGTGGGCGTCGAAGCCATCGAAGAGGCCACATACCGCGGCGTCTCCGTCAACGTGACAGTGTCCTTCTCCGTCGCCCAGGCCGTCGTCACGGGCGAAGCCATCGAGCGCGGCCTCAAGCGCCGCGAGGCTGAGGGCAAGGACACCTCCCAGATGGGTCCGGTCGTCACCCTCATGGTGGGCCGCCTTGACGACTGGATCAAGGAGGTCGCCAAGCGCGATCGCCTGTTCATTGATCCGGGTCACCTTGAGTGGTGCGGCATTGCCGCCTTCAAGCGCGCCTACCAGGAATTCCAGAAGCGAGGTCTGCGCGCCCGCATGCTCTCCGCCGCGTTCCGTAACGTCATGCACTGGTCCGAGTTCGTCGGTGGCGACGTGGTCGTCTCCCCACCATTCAGTTGGGCCAAGCTCATCAACGACTCGGACTACAAGATGGAAGAGCGCATGGACGTCCCCGTGCGCGAGGACATTATGGAGACCCTGCTCTCAATCCCCGAGTTTGTCCGCGCCTACGAGCCCGACGGCATGACCCCTGAGGAGTTCGATACCTTCGGCGCCACCGTGCGGACTCTGCGCGGTTTCCTGCAGGCAGACGCTGACCTCGACGCACTGGTGCGCGACGTCATTATGCCCGCTCCGTGATCTCTCTTGGTGGCCCCGCACGATGCGTGTGGGGCCACCACCGGTCACGGTATTTTACTCTCCAGCACACCCCGCCCAGAAAGAAGCAAAGATGCTCAACATTGCCGTCATCGGCGCCGGCCGTATCGGCCACGTTCATGCCAAGACCATCGCCGCCCACCCCGGCGCCACCCTCGCTCTGGTCGCCGATCCTTTCGGCGATGCCGCACACAAGCTGGCCGAGACCTACGATGCCCGCCACACGACCGACGTTGATTCGGTCTTCACCGACGAGGGCGTCGACGCCGTCGTCATCGGCTCCCCGACGCCGCTGCACATCCCCCACCTGCTCGCTGCCGCCAAGGCCGGCAAGGCCGTGCTGTGCGAAAAGCCCATCGCCCTGGACATGAAGGACGTAGAGTCCGCCCGCGACGAGCTGAGTGCCGTGTCCGTGCCCGTCATGTTCGGCTTCAACCGCCGCTTCGATCCTTCCTTCGCTGCGGCGCACGCCCAGCTCGAGGAGGGCAGGATCGGCGACCTTGAGAACTTGCTCATCATCTCGCGCGACCCCTCCGCTCCCCCGGCCGACTATGTCAAGGTCTCCGGCGGTATCTTCCGCGACATGACCATCCATGACTTCGACATGGCCCGCTTCTTCCTGGGCGATATCGTCGAGGTGCACGCATTCGGTCAGAACTTCAACGAGGAGATCAAGGCGGCTGGCGATTTCGATGCCGCCGTGGTCACCCTGAAGAACGCCGACGGTGTCGTTGCGACGATCGTCAACAACCGTAAGTGCCTGGCGGGCTACGACCAGCGCCTGGAGGTTCAGGGGTCAACGGGTACGCTGAACGCGGACAACATCCGCGCCACGACCGTGCGTCTGTCGAATGCCGAGGTCACGGATGCGGCCGAGCCGTACCTGGACTTCTTCCTGCAGCGCTACGCGGACGCCTACCGCATTGAGCTGACCGCCTTCATCGACGCGGTTGTCTCGGGCACCAAGCCCACGCCGTCCATCGACGATGCGATCGAGGCTCTGCGCCTGGCCGAGGCCGCCACGGAGTCGGCAAAGACCGGCAAGCCCGTGTCGCTCGCCTGATAGCGTCTCGAAAGTCCCGGCGGGGTTCCCTCCCCGCCGGGACCATCTCATTGTCGTAGGCCATCCAAGAAGCCTCTCATTTCTTCATACGGACGCACCGAGGCACCACTGTCGAGTCCTACACTCACGCTGATGGGCACACGTTCACACTCATCAGATACCTCTGAGAAAACTCCCAAATCCCCCTGTTTGTCTGGACAATCAAACAGTATGGAGTAGAATAGCGCTACCGACACACTGGCCCACACATCACCGCAACTCATAGGAGAGCTGCAATGACTCACGTCTACGATCCCGCAACCGCGATCAATGACCCCCACGGCATCACCTGGGGCATGCACCCCATCGCTTGGCGCAACGACGACATTCCCGAGGTCGGCGAATGGAACACCATCGACATCATGTTCGACGACCTGGCCGAGGCCGGCTTCGCTGGCACCGAGGTCGCAGGCTGGTACCCCTCGAAGGAAGAGACGAAGGAGAAGGCTGACGCTGCGGGCCTGAGAATCGTCGCCCAGTGGTTCTCCAGCTTCATCGTTCGCGACGGCGTCGAGGCCGTCATCCCGGACTTCCGCGCCACCTGCGAATACCTGCAGTTCCTAGGCGCCACCCGCATCGTCGTCTCCGAGCAGACCGGCTCGGTGCAGGGCATCCGCGACATCTGCATCTTCGAGAACAAACCCGTCCTCAAGGACGAGGAGTGGCCCATTCTGGCCGAGGGCCTGAACAAGCTCGGCGAGATTGCTCATGAGTACGGCCTTGATCTGGTCTATCACCACCACCTGGGCACCGTCGTCCAGACTAAGGACGAGACGCTGCGCCTGCTCAAGCTGACTGACCCGGACAAGGTTTCTCTCCTCTTCGACACGGGCCACGCTTACGTGGGTGATGGTGACGTCATGGGCCTGCTGCGCGGCGCGATCGACCGCATCAAGCACGTGCACTTCAAGGACGTGCGCCCCTCCAAGATGGAAGAGTCCCGAGCGGCCAAGCGTTCCTTCCTCGACTCCTTCCTCGCCGGTATGTTCACGGTTCCCGGCGACGGCACCATTGATTTCACCGAGCCCTACGCCTTCCTCGTTGAGCACGGCTACAGGGGCTGGATCCTGGTTGAGGCCGAGCAGGATCCGAAGATCGCTCCTCCGCTGGAGTACGCGCACATTGCGCGTGACTATGTGAAGGGCACGCTGCTGGGTCAGTGAGCAGCTTCGCGCGGTTCCTCAACTTCCCGCGCGAATCATGGAGGGGTGGAAGCGACACAGTCGCTTCCACCCCTTATGTGCTGATATGCACGCACCAAGCACGATTGGTGAATGACTCCCCCGACACCTCCTATTGATCCGACGCAAGGAATACTCATGGACCTGTCGACGCTGACTGCCCTCACCTGGATCGCTCTCATCGCGGCCGCCCTCTTCGCCCTTGCCCTACGCGCGAAAGAATCGACGGGCGTCATGCTCATCTTCCTCCCCATCGCGGATGTGATCGCCCTGTGGGCGTATCGGCGCGACGCGAATACGGCGGTCTTGCGGCGCCTCGTGCCGTCAATGCTCGTCGGCGTGTGCCTCGGAGCGCCCCTTCGGGCGGTGAGCGCCCAGACACAGATGCGGCGAGTGATCGGCGCGATCCTCCTACCTACAGAGCGAGGCTCATTCCCCTGTTGCGAAGCATCATAAAGGGATTGAGACACTCCACCCCTAGCGCGACACATGCGTCGGGAATCTTGATCCGCCTCTTCGATCTCGGTGCCGACTTTTCGTGCGTGACAACCACCCATCCGTGAGCCAGTGCGTGCGCGACGATCCAGGAGTCCGCAACGCGTTGAAACTCGACGACCGCTGGCGAATCATAGTTGTTCTTTGCCCACGCGATGACCCGCTGATAGCAGGCCACCACACGCGAATCGGGAGCAATAAAGCGTTGTTTATGCCGCTTCGCCCAGTCCTTGAGAGGATCACCGTCGCCCGCCTCACCCAGTTCGTCGTAGACCGACTTGATACTCACCGCGTGATGCGAGTCGAAGAGCTGAACGAGGAAGTCCCAATATCCGGGAGCCAGATCGAACGCGTAGTACGCGTTTGCCGCATCGATAAAGACGTTCGTGTCAAGGACATACATCTCTCACACCACCTGGAGATGTCTGGCCAGTTCGTCGAACACTTCCCTCTTGTGCGTGCCGATCATACGGAAACTTTCCGTGAATCCCGTACGTCCCTCCAGGGTGGAAGTGACAACCGCGGTCGCAAATGAACGCCCAAGACGCGCGGTCAAGGTGTTGTAATAGTTGCCACCGCCACTACTGCGTTTCTCACCACCGTAGTCAGCCCGCACCGCCTCGAGAAGCGCACCATAGCGCTCCTCGTCGATCCGGCGAGCGCCATACAGTCTGTGGAGCGCGACCTCAGCAGACACCCCAAAGCGCCGCGCGACCGCACGGTAGTCCTGCACAGTTGCCACTCCATCGAAAGCTGTCAGCGCCTCGTCAGGCAGCAACACACATGCAGCGACGCGATTGCACCACGCTTCTTCGCCACTTCCGCCGAGCAAGCGGTCACCGCCAGACAGTGCGCTGTGGCCAAGAAGCAGGTGAGCAAACTCGTGCACGAGGGTGAAGTTCTGCGCGCTATACGGTTCGTCGGCGACGTTGACGAAAATTAAGGGGGCAATGTCGTCGTAGAGGCTAAAGCCTCGGAACTCGCGCGTAGAGAGGCGCCTCGCGTTGTTCGCACCGACGACGCCGCTCCTCATAACGAGCACACCCACATCTTCAAGTGCGGCAACGATGTCGTGGCGCCATTGTTGAGTCCCGGTGGCGGACACACGATCGAGGTGCAGGAGAGAACGCACACGGCGAGCAACTGCCCGCGGGGAATCCTGCACGTTCGCCGAGCCTAGGAACGGGAGTTTCTCCGCTCCCTGTTCAAGGGCGTAATCGTGATACCAATCCTGGAACTGCTGATACCGGTCGATCGTGTCGAGAAGGTTCCCGGAGGGACGCTCGATAGCGGCACTCTCACGGGTACGCATGTCGGCGATAGGCAGCGTCTCATCGGGCGGATCAGGCATGATGAGCGCACCGAGGGACGTGTGGGTGAAAGCCGCAAACTTTTCGAGATCGCGAAGAGTCGGCTGGTCACTTCCGTCCATCCAGTCCCCAAGTTTCGGGAACTTCGTCAGCGCTTCCTCAAAGGTACGCTCAGAACGCTGGAGGGCCCACGAGAGCACTGGCCGGCTGACGGCGATTCGCGTGCTCATGGCGTTCCTCCTCCCACGCACATACCGATGTCACTATCGTACAGTGGGCCCCTTCATTTCCGTCTCTTTGGGGTGTTTTCTCACCCGTATCACCCTCGCCAAACGAGAGTCTCCTGCTATCGCACTCGTCATCAGGACAACCATCGTGGCGACGGTGCCGCTACTCCCTAAAAAGGGTGTCGGCGCGAGCCTCAGGCCCGCGCCGACAACTTCATCTCACGCCCGTGGGGCGGTGATGACCAGCGGCAGAGCGTCGCCGCGAGCATCGCTCGGAGGCTGCTCCCCCGCCTGCAGGGTCAGACTCTGCCCATCCCACAAGCACGCTGCACCTGGCGTGAGAATCGTGGAACGCGAGTAGTCGAATCCGCTCGGCAGACCCGACACCTGCGTCACGGACGCATCCGCCACCACCGCGACATGGTCCTCGTGAACGAGGAGGCGGACCCAGGCCTCGTCTCCCGCGGACTGCGCACTGACGGCCTCGAAGTCCTTGGCCGACAGCGCACGCACGCCGCGCAGCTCCTCGCCGTACAGGTCATTCCAGACGCCCAGGCCCTCCAGGCACTCGCGCTGCTCGCGCGGGATCGTACCGTCGGCGCGCGGGCCCACGTTGAGGAGGAGGCGCCCGCCGCGCGAGACCACGTCCACCAGGTGTCGGACAGCAGCCGCACCGCTGAGGTACTGGTGCTCGCTCTCGGCACGATTGTAGCCGAAGGACAGGCCGACACCTCGGCAGTTCTCCCACGGCTTGCCGCTCGTCTCCGAGTCTCCCATGTGCTGATACTCGCTGGTCAGGTAATCCGCGTGGACACCGCCGTAGCGGTCGTTCGTGACGCCCTCGGGGCGCTTCGCGTAGAAATACTCGAAGAGCGTCCCCAAGCCGTAGGGACCGAAGTTCTTCCCCTCATCGGGCCAGTCAATGTCGTTCCAGATGACGTCGGGCTGGTAGCGGTCAATGAGGTCTCGCACGTGCACGAAGCAGTAGCGCGCGTAGTCGGCGTCCTTCGGGCGACACAGATCCTTGCAATCGTCCTCGGAGAGGATGGGACGCGCTGGCCGATAGTGCCAGTCCAGGCCACCGGAGTAGTACAGGCCCACTCGCAGCCCCTCGTCGCGCGCGGCGTCCGCAAAGCCGGCCACGAGGTCGCTACACGGGCCTCGTCGCACGGTGTTGCGCGTGCCCGTCTCGGGGGCATCCCACAGGGTCACGCCGTCGTGGTGCTTCGTCGTCAGCACCGCATACCCGGCGCCGGCGCGATGGAAGAGCCGCATCCACTCGGCCGGATCCCACGCGTCAGGGTCCCACGCATCCAGGAAGGCGTCGTACGAGGCCGCACCGTACAGGTCCTTGTGGCGCAGCGCGGCCGGGGAGCCTGGGATACGAATCGTGTTGAAATACCACTCTGCGTAGGAATTGTGAGTAAACCAGGCCTCCCAGTCCTCCTCGACGCCCAGCTCGCCGTGGTCCTCAGCCCACGCGGGCACTGAGTAGGGGCCCCAGTGAACGAAGATCCCCAGCGGGGCGTCCTCGAACCACTGCGGGGTCGGGCGAGCCAGCGAGCTCCAGCACTCGGAATCGTTCATCGTTTCGCTCATATTCGTCACCGTCCTCCGAAGGCGCCCAGGGTGACGCCCTTTTCCAGCTGCTTCTGCAGGAACACGACCAGCAGGATCGAGGGAATCGTCGTCATCGTCACCGCGGCCATCAGCGGACCCCAGTCGGTGCCGCGCTCGCCCGAGAACATCTGCAGGCCCAGCGGGATCGTCGCCAGCGACGAATCATTGACCACAATGAGGGGCCACAGGAAGGAGGACCAGTAGTCGATGAAGGCGAAGACGCCCACGACCGTGATCGGCGCCTTCAGGAGGGGCAGCAGGACCTTCGTGAGAATCTGCCAGTCACTGCACCCGTCGATGCGTGCCGCCTCCTCAAACTCGAGGGGCAGGGACAGGAGGAACTGACGGATCAGGAACGCGCCAAACGCGCCGAAGGCGAAGGGCACAATCAGCGCGAAGTAGGAGTTCACCAGGCCCATGCGCTGCATGCCGATGTACAGGGGGATCACGAGGACTTCCTGGGGCAGGACGAGCGTACCCAGGAACAGCATGAACAGGTGATCACGACCCTTGAAGCGCAAGCGCGCGAACGCGTAGGCCGACAGGACCGACACGACAACCACGAGGGCCGCACCTGCCAGCGACACGATGAACGAGTTGAGGACAACTCGTCCAAACGGAATAGAGTTAAGAGCAGACGGATAGTTATCCCAGGCGATTCGACTGCCCGTCGGGCTCAGGCTGAAGACCTCTGTCGTGGGCTTGAGGGAGGTCGCGACCATCCACACGAAGGGGAAGAGGAACGCGATCGCGATCAGGCTTAGGATAACGACCGAAATCGTCGTTGATACGCGCTTGTTATGCATCGTAATTCACCCACTTCTTCTGGCCAGCGAACTGCAGGGCCGTCACCGTCATGACAATCACGAAGAGCACCCACGCCATCGCGGACGCGTACCCGAGCTTGTCGAAAGAAAAACCATTGCGGTACAGGGCCAGCACGATCGTGTTAGTCGCCTCGCCCGGGCCGCCCAGCGTCAGGAAGTAGGGCTGAGCGAAGACCTTGAAGGCGCCGATGACCGTCATGACCGTGCAGAAGAAGACGGTCGGCGAAATCATCGGGAAGACGACCTTGAAGAAGCGCTGAACGCCGTTGCAGCCGTCAATCGTCGCGGCCTCGAGCACCGAGGTGTTCAGGCCATTGAGGCCTGCCGTGAGCACGACGATGTTGTAGCCCAGACCCTGCCAGAGGCTCATCATGAGCAGCGAGCCCATCGCGAGAGCCGGGTGGTTCAGGAATGGGATGTGCTCGATCCCGAAGACGGCCAGGGCCGAGTTGACCACGCCGTTGTCGGAGAGCATGAGGCGCCAGATCAGCGCGTTACCGACCATCGGCGTGACAACCGGGATGAAGAAGATGACGCGCAGGACGCGGCTGAGCCACTCGGGAACGCGCTGGAGCCAGTAGCTCAGGCCGATCGAGATCACCAGGTTCAGTGCCGTGTAGCAGGCGGCGAACACGATGGTGTTGCGCATGACCGTCCAGAACGCCGGGTCCTCGCCGCTGAGCATGCGCCGGTAGTTTTCCACTCCGATGAAGCGGCCGCCACCGAAGATCGACCAGTCGAAGAAGGAGATCACGAGGGACGCGATCAAGGGCAGGACGATGAAGAGAAGGAAGCCCGTCATTCCGGGCGAAAGATAGACGAGGGCGCGCAGGCCATCGCCCCGCCGACCCTCAGCGCGCACGGATTCTTTGCCGCGCTTGGAGGCCTTCGCCTCCCCCGCGCCCGCAGCGCCCGAGGGCGCGTCGCGGCCGGGTTTCACAGTGTCAACGCTCATAAGCTATGCACACCTTTCCGTCGAATGTCAGTGGGTTCCACAGACGCACTCACGCCGTCGTTAGCGTTAACGGGAAGGAACCCACGAAACGAGGCCGGGGAACCGAGCGGACCCCGGCCTCGTTCAGGGGGAGCTGGGATCAGCCAGCGGAGTTCTGCAGATCGGTGAGGATATCCAGCGCGGTCTTCGTGCCGCGGAAGCCCTCAGGCGAGTACTGCTGGAAGGACGTGTTGATCTGGTTCCACGTCGTGGTCGTCACGAGCGGGGTGCCGTTCTCGAGGAGGACACGCACGGCCTCGGCGCTGTCCTCAGGCTTGTTGGCAGCCCACTTGTCCATCGCGGACTCGACGGAGGGGACGGTACCCTGCTTGTCAGCAACCGTACCGATGACCTCGGGGGTCACGAGCTCCTTCAGAACGTTGAAGGCCGCCTGCTTGTCCGGGCAGGACTTCGAGATGCCGAAGCCGGAACCCTGGATGACCGCGCGGGGCTGGCCGGTGGGGGTCGGCAGAACCGCGACGCCAAGCTTATCGCCCAGCTCCTTCTCGAAGGAGCCGTACATCCACGGGCCGTCCACGATCATCGCGGCGGTGCCGGAGGTGAAGGCCGTCTGCGCCGGGCCGTCGTTGTCCGCAGCGTTCGGAGCAACCGCGACCTGCTCCTTGTGGACCAGGTCGAACGCGAACTGGACGCCCTCGACGAACTTGGGATCCGTCAGCGTGTTCTTGCCATCCTTGGAGACCTGTCCACCAAAGGAAATGCCGAAGTCACCGGGCGCGTTGCCCAGGAGGAGCGGCTTGACCGCCATGCCATACTTGCCGTCCCCCGTCAGAGCCTTGGCATCCTTGAGGAACTGGTCGGTCGCGTAAGAGGTCGAGGGCGCCTGCAGGCCGGCCTTCTCGAACATTTCACGGTTGTAGTACAGGACGTCGGGCTCGGCGTCGTAGGGCAGGGCCAGGACCTTGCCATCGACCGTCATGCCCTGCATCATCGCAGCGTTGTAGTCGGAGGCTTTAATGCCAGCGGCTTCCATGTAGGAGTCGAGAGGCTCGAGGAGGCCGGACAGCTCCTGCGCACGGGCTGCCTGCGTGGTCAGGATGCAGGGCGCATCCGAGGCGACCATTCGAGTCTTGACCTTGGTCCAGTAGTCGTTGAAGGCCGGGCCGTCGAAGGTCAGGGTGAAGTTAGGATCCTTCTCCTTGGCAGCATCGATGAAGGACTGCCACTGGGCGCGGTCGTTGTCCGTGGAGACCCAGGTGTACATCTGGTGGACCTGATCGGAACCGGAACCACCGCTGGACGAGGCGCTTCCCGATCCGCACGCGCCTGCGAGCAGGGCGAAGGCCGAGGCAGTCGCACCGAGTGCGAGGAACTTGGAGATAGTGGGGCGCACGATGCGCTCCTTCCTTGTCAGGGCACCGGGAGTTCCAGTGGTCGCGTCGCCTCTCTGTAACGCGGTTCCGGGAACGTTCCCGCAAGTGCCGTCTCTCGTCATTGAAATTGACAGGACAACTATACCATTCCCCAACCTGGGCACACAACCCTGATTTTAACTTTGATCACATTCACCCATTAACTCTGACTATCCTATGAAACTTCGTAAGAACGCAGGCAACAGGGTTTTCAATCGTTTCCGTCAAACTCTTGCCAGCCTGTCACCCGTCCAGGTGGATTAAACAGGGATTTCAGTCAGCGAGCACTTCCTTCAGCGCCTCATCCAGGGAAACTTCCGCTCCGGCGATCATGTCTTCCAGGTTCTCGAGCGTATAGTGCGAGGGGCCCGCCAGGAATGCGACCATTGCGCCGACGTCAGAAGCGTCCACTCCCATGCGGGCCGCCCACGCGCGCCGGTACAGGCGCAGCTGAGTCACAAAGTACGCGACCTTGTCCGGCTTGGTCGTGGCAGTCACCGGGCGGCCGCTCTTCCAGTCGACGACCAGGTAGCGCGGCCCATCTCCACTGACCCTTTCAAAGACCGCGTCAATACGGCCCTGGACGGACACGCCGCCCACCTCCACCGAGAAGGCCTCCTCGATCGCGACGGCCCGGTAGTCCGCGAGCTCGTCCGCAAGGAACGCGCGGAAATTCTCGCGCAGCCGCTCAAGGCGCTCGCGTTCACCATCCGTCAGCAGAGCCTCGTCCGCCGCGTCGTGGCCGCCAGCCAGCGCGCTGTCCTCCCCCGCGACTACGTCGGCGCCCGCAGCGATCTCCGAGGCCGGGTCCGCGGAGGCCAGGTGAAGCTCGCGCTCCACCCACGCGTGAAACACCGTGCCCAGCGCAGAGAACGAGCTGGGACGCGTCGGCATCGGGCGGCGCATGTCGCGCGCAAACTCCTGGGCATCTTGCAAAAGCGCCGACACGGACGTCGCAGGAACGCGCTCGGCCCACAGGTCCACGACCGGCGTCTCCAGCCCCAGGTGATACTCCTCGATGAGGGCGACCGTATCGCGCACCGCGGGGTCATCTCCCAGCTGCGCCAAGGCCTCGTACACGTCCTGATCCTGCGCCAGATCGCGGATCTGCGCCTCGACGGCCTGAGCTGCCGCGGCGACCCGCTGGCGAGAGGGCCCAGGTTCCTCCGGGAAGGTCTCGAACACCCGCGCACCCGCGCCCTGATCACTGCCCTCCTCGGCCTGAGGGACAGGCATCATCAAGCACCTGCCCTCCCCCACCGAGGACTTCACGGCGTGGTCACGCCACCGCCCGTTGGACCACATCTGCGGGTCTTCGATGGCACCGACCGTACCCGAAGAGACACCAGGCGTGTGCTCAAAGAGCTGGGCGCTGGCATCCATCAGGTAGCGCGACGGATGCGTCACCTTCTTATTGAACCCAGACGTCCAGGAGCCCACCAACAGCTGAGCGCTGCGCGCACGCGTCATGGCCACGTAGGCCAGGCGACGCTCCTCACGCTCCGCGTGCTCCCCGAGGGAAGCACCGTACTCGCCCTCCAGCCACTGCTTGAAGGCAGTCGACGGATTCTTTGCCCCCTCAACGTCGAACTCAAAAGGCGGCAGATCTGCTCGATCCCCTCGCAACGGATGCGGCAACGAGCCGGCGTCGGTCACCCATGCCTTGTTCGTGGGAGGATCATCCGTCCACGGTCGGCTCTTGCTCTTGTGCAGGGGGAACGAGCCATCGGCCAGCCCAAACACCACAACCCCATCCCATTCAAGGCCCTTCGAGCCGTGGACGGTCAGGATCTGCACGGCGTTCGGGTCCGGTTCGCCCAGCGGTGCATCCAACCCATCCTCGCGTTTCTCTGCCATATCCAGATACGCCAGGAAAGACCCGAGGGACGCACCCGGGGTTTCCTTCTCGTAGGCCGCAGCGACAGAAATGAACTCATCGAGCGCCGCACGCCCACCCATCGACAGCGGATCCGCGATCACATCGTCCAGGGTGCCCATGATGAGGATCGCCCGCTCGACCTGCTCGGTAATGGAACGCCCCACACCCTCGCGAACCTGCCGCAGGCGTTCACCAAGCAGCCGCACGCGGCGCACGGCCTCCTCGCTGATCGCGGGCCGCCCCTCGGCCGCCCACCCGGGCTTCGGAGGGGAATCCACCGCATCCAAAAGGATCGCCTGATGAGGGTTAACACCCTCCTGACGTGCCAGGAAACGTGCCCAGTCGCCCAGCGCCATCAGGTCGGCTGCACCCAAGTCAATGCCAGCCAGCAGGCGAGCCAGCCACGGGGATGCCTCCACGTCGTATGCCAGTTCCAAGGCGGCGCGCACATCCTGCACGGCAGGCTGATCGAGCAGACCACCCAGGCCCACGATCTCCGTCGGGATCCCAGCCTCACGCAGGGCATCGTCGATCAACGGAAAGTCCCGACGCTGCCTGCTCAACACGGCGACGCTGCGCCGCTTGCCGTCCTTAACCGGCTGCGAGCGCACCCGCTGCACGAAATCGACCATCGCGCCGAGCGCCTCATCGTAATCCTGCGTGAAAGCAATGTCGACGGCTCCGGGCCCCGCCCCACCCCTGGGAACCAGGACGGGGGACTGCGCCTTGAGCTCCTGCTTGCCCACCTGGAAGGAGGGCACCTCCCGCAGGGGTGCCGCCACCCTGTTCGCAGCCTCCAGGATCGACACATCGTTGCGCCACGCGGTCGACAGCGTGAGCGTCTGTCCTTCTTCGGACGTGCCCGTCTGGAAACGATCCAGGAAGGACTCCAGGGACGAGGCCGAGGCTCCCCTCCAGCCGTAAATCGCCTGATTCGGGTCTCCCACTGCGGTGACCGCATGATCTGCGAAGAGCATTGACAGCAGGTCCATCTGGATCACCGAGGTGTCCTGGAACTCGTCGAGCAGGACCGCACGGAACTCCTCGCGCAGGGACGCACGAACCGCCGGTGCCTCGCGCACGATGCGCGTGGCCAGGACCAACTGATCAGAAAAATCCAGGACGCCCATCTCGCGTTTTCGCTGCTGGTAGGCGGCGATCGGGCCCAAGAAGGCGATGCGACGCGAATTCACGTCCATGGCCTTACGAGACTCCTTGTTCCCGCGCCCCACCTGCTCGAGCTCGCGTCCAAATTCCTCCAAGACCTCACGCGCACGCTCCACCGTGTAGCCGTGCTCCGAAATTTCGCCCGCGAGGTGCAGGACCTGTCCGACGACGCCAGCCGGTGTGAGCTCATCGTCCAGGTCGGTGGGCCACGACTCGACGATCTGAGTCATCAGGTCGATCGCGCCAGCCTCCGAGAGCATCGAGAAATCGGGGTCGAGGCCGATGCGCATCCCGTGCTCGGACACGATGCGTTCCGCAAAGGAGTTGTAGGTGAGGGACACCGGGTCTTCGTCGAGGCGCTCACGCAGCTGCGGCATTTCGCGCGACAGCAGGCGGATGCGTTCGCGCAGGCGTTCCCCCAGCTCGCCGGCCGCCTTGCGCGTGAAGGTGAGACCCAGGATCGAGGAGGGACTCAAGTCGGGGTGATTGGCCAGGAGCCACAGCACGCGCATCGACATGGTCTCGGTCTTGCCCGACCCTGCGCCCGCGACGACGAGAAGCGGGCGGCGCGGAGCCTCGACCACGCGCACCTGCTCGGGCGTCGGCGTCTTCGTCGCGTCGACGATCGCCTGGATCTGCAGGGCGCCAAGATTCATCGCACTGTCCTTTTCCACGTCACTCCACCACCTTGTGGCCGCGCTCGCGTGCCGGGCACAACCGATCAAAAGAACAGTACGCACAGGCCGTATCCGAGGGACGCGCCTCAAAGTAGGGGCCTCGCGCGGACACAGCGACCTCGCGAACCTTGTCGTGCCAATCCTCCAGGGCCTGCCCCTCGAGGCGCGGCTGATCGAAATACTTCGGCTTATCGTCGCCAAGCAGGGCGATGCGCGCTCCCGCGACCCTCTCGCCCGAGGCAAGCAGGGCCATCTGGTACGCCGCCAGCTGCGGATTATCGGGGACGGTCTTCGCCGAATATCCGCTCTTTCCGGTCTTCAGGTCGGTGACGCGCACCCCCTCGTCGACATGCTCGAGGCGGTCCATACGCCCCCGAATGGTCACACCCTCAACCTGAGCGGACACTGTCTGCTCAACCTCAACAGGTCCGGGAATACCCTCCAGGTAGGAGGCCAGGTTATTCACGATGTCGCGGGCGTGCCGGTCGGCGACTCGCCCCGCCCACGTGTCCAGGTTGTAGCCCAGCTCCTCGATGCGCGCTTCCAGCGCCTCTGTGAGCTCCTCGGGGGTCCCGTGCGGGTGTTCCTCGGCGACCGCGTGGACGAGGGTGCCGAGGCTGGCTGCCGCGTTCGATGGGCCGTCCGCTCCGATGGTGGTGAGGAACCAGCGCAGCGGGCACGCCAGCGCGCGCTCGAATTGCGAGGGAGACAGCGTGAGCTCACCCGTGTACTCCTCGTCAGTCGTGGGCGTACCGCCTGCCCCCAGCCAGCGGTCCGGCTGCGCCGAAAGCACACCTTCGCGCGCCATGAGAGCCAGCAGGGTAGCGGCCAGCTGCGCGTCAGTCGGCTCATCGGGGTTGGCGGCGCGCGCACGCAGGTCCGCGATGTGACCGGACAGGGACAGAGGCGCCTCCACCGTATCCACCGGCACGATGTCGTTCTCGCGCGGCGTGCCCGCCAGGCGCGCCACCAGATCGAAAAACACCGAGGGGGCCGCGTCCTCCGAGCGCACCGCTCCGGCGTGCACGATGCTGCACGAGCGCGTCACGGCCGCGACGAACAGGCGATACTCGTCGTCCAAAACCGCGCGCCGAGCAGCCCGCGTCGAGTCGACAAGCTCCTCGCGCCCATCCTCACCCACGGCAACGCGACCCGCGCCCGCGTCCGCGAGCAGGTCGGCGCGTAGGATCCGGTCGCGCAGGCGCAGGTTCGGCCAGGCCCCGTCCTGCAGGCCCGCGAGGACGACGACCTGCCAGTGCCGGCCCATCGCCTGCGCGGGGGTAAGGACCTCGACGCCACCGGGGCGCACGCCCACGCGCGAAATCGTGTCGATGGGAACCGAGCCGGCCAGCAGCTCGGACGCGAAGCGCACGGCGGAACCCGCTGGGTTGCGCTGCTCCCACACGTCCGCGACGCGTAGGAGCGCCACGACAGCGTCTAGCTGATCGTCGTACCAGCCCGACGACTCATCCGACGCGATGGCCCGCGAGCGCCACTCGCCAGCCACCCCGGAGGCCTCCCAGAGGGACCACAGGCGTTCCTGGGGGCGCGCGCTGCCACTGCACCCCAGCTCCCACAGGCGTACGGCGGTCTCGAGGGGGCGCGCGAGCATGGCGGCGGCGCGGGCGCGCCTACCGCCCGCCTGCTCGACCTGCTCCAGGGAGGGCCTCCACGTCTGCGGGTCGCTGACGAGGTCGGCAGCCGTCAGCGGGATCGGCGGGGCCTCGTCACCCGCCTCCTCGGCGGCCTGGGCGCGCGCGGCGTTCAGACGGCGCAGCAACCGGTGAGCGGCGAGCGCGTCGGCGCGCACGAGGGGCGAGGGCAGCAGGCGCTCGGCAAGTTCGCGGCGCGCGGTCGCCTCCGTGTCACTCTGTCCCGTCGGCATGGTCACCAGGTCAAGCAGCAGGCGCGTCGTCGGCTGGGTCGCGAAGTCGAAGGCGCGACTGCCGCCCGCGACGGGCACGCCGCCGCGCGCCAGGTAACGGCTGGTTTCGGCGACCATCGAGGAGCTGCGCACGATGACGACCTGATCCGAAAAATCGATGCCGTCGTGCAGGTGGTGGGCTCGCAGGGCGCGCGCGATGAGCGCACCCATCTGCGAGGGCGTGGCACCCAGGTGCGTCACCAGGAGCCCCTGCGGCGCATCCTCCGAGACCCCGGCCTCGCGCCGGGCGGGCGATCCCGACTGAGCGATGCGCGCGCAGGCCTGGCGCGCCAGCTCACGCACGGCACGGGACATGTCGTAGACCTGGCCGAGCTCAACAATCTCAACACCGAGGAGGGAAGCGAGCCTACGGTCCAAGTGCGGTTCGCCGCCGCGATAACCGGCCACGGCCACATCGGAATCAGAAAAAGCGACGATCCGCGCACCCGCGTCGCGGCACGCTTCCAGAAGCCTCAGCGTCGAAGGCGTGCAATCCTGCAGGTCATCAACGATCACCACGTCGGGCACCGGGCAGGGCGCCTGCACCCCGCGAGAGGGCGCATCCTTCTCCCACGCATCGATCAGCTCAGCCGCGAGCGCCTGGATGCGCGACAGGTCTACACGCAGGGTCTGCGGATACTCCGGGGAGTGCTCGGGCCCCTCCTCCAGCGCGGCGATGATCGCGCCCGCACCCTGCCACTCCGGACGGCCAAACCTGGCCCCGGCCTCGGACAACTCGGCCGCGTCCATCCCGGCCTCGCCCGCGCGAGCCACCAGGTTGCGAAGCTCCGCGCGGAAGGCTGGCATCGCGCGCATCTGCGGGCCAATGTCCTCGGGCCACGGGGCCTCCACGGACTCCAGGGCCTCGGCGAGCATCTGATCCTGAGCCGCACCCGTCACCAGCTCCACGCCCTCCAACGGCACGTCGCGCTGGGTGCGCCACGTGGCCACCACCTGATAGGCGAAGGAGGCGGGCGTGCGCACCGGGCGCACCACGTCCGGGCCGAGCCCCTGGGCGCGCGGAGTCAGCACATCGGCTCGCGTGCGATCGGGAGCGAGAATCAGGGCACTGCGCCCCCGGGAGGCCGCCTGCTCAAACACGGCCAAAGCACACGTCGAGCGCCCCGACGACGGTGCGCCGCGCACAATCACGTCGCCCGAGCGCGCCGCCTCCACGACCGCGCGCTGGCGGGCGTTCAGCTCCGGCAGACGCCACCAATCGGCGCCACGGCTGCGCAACCTGACCTGAATTTCGCTCATAACGCAATACTCGCAGACCCCACCCACATCTGCGGCACATATGATGGGCGTGACGACATTTACCAGCAAGGAGTCATCATGGAGATCTTCATCGGCATCCGCGACAACACGCGTCAGCTCGGTCTCGACGTCGACATGACCGAAAGCGAGCTCACGGCCAAGGTTCACGAGGCCCTTGCCGCCACCAACGGTATCCTCGACCTCACCGACACCAAGGGCCAGCGCACCCTCGTTCCCGCCCAGGCCCTCGCATACGTCCAGGTCGCCGACAAGTCCGAACGCCGCGTCGGCTTCGCGATTCACTGAATCGCGCCCAGACGAACGAGGCCGGGGAACCCGAGCGGTCGTGATACCGCCCGAGGAACCCCGGCCTCGTTAATCCTGCGGCCTCAGGCCTTCAGGTGAATGTCTGTCATGCGTTCCCCGTGGCGCTTGATCACGTACTCCGTGATCTCGTCGACGTTCTCCGGGGACGCAGCCGGCGACGGGTAGGTGAACAGCGTCGCGCGCACGAGGCCGAGGGCCTCGCCTGCCACCCGGCGACCCCACAGGGACAGACGCGACGACAACTGCTCGTCTGCCTCGATCTGCGGACCCAGGTGCGCGCGCACCCAGTGCCCCTGCTCGAAGGGCCACACGTCCTCGATCCCCTCGAACAGGCCATGCACCTGCGCGACGCGGATCAGCATGTCGCCCAGCATGCCGCGCGTAATGAACGTCTTGACGGCTCGCTCAGCGAACGTCGTGGGCCGCGTGCGCGCATCCAGGTCGTCGTACGCGCCAGAGAACGCATCGGCGGCCGCCAGCAGATCAAAGCCGCGGTGCTCGCTCCACACCTCAAGCTGCTGGTAGAGCTTGAAGCACCGCGCCGCCATACGCGCGTGCTCCACGTGGGCCTCGAACGTGGGGGCCTGCTCGCCGTCCTTCGCCAGTCGCGTCATAAACGCGAGCGACGAATAGGCGAGAATACCAAGGACTTCGGCGTCGTCGGCGGGGACGGAATCAAACTCGTGTGCCATGGCTCCAGCATAGTGCCTGACAAGCTCGACGGCCCGCCCTTGGGATCCTGTTCTTCCCGATTTGCGACAGTCCCTGTGACCAGCCCCTCCCCCGCGAACTGCTCCCACACGATTACACTGAAAGACGACCACCGGACGACCGGTCGCATTTTTGAATAAGTAACACGTACGCGCGGACGAGAATCCCCGCGCCAGATAATGCGCGATCGGCACCGACCCCAACCCCGGAATAGCCCGGGAGACAAGGCAGATCGTGACCAACACGAGCACTGAGGCAACCGCGCCCACCCCCGACGTCGACGCCACCGAAAAGGCCACCCCGGCCTCGTCCGTCGAATACTCCGCAGGCGTCGTCCGCCTCGGCAACATCAAGCCCGCAGCCCCCGAGGTCGAAGAGGCCACCCCGGACATTACCGGCAAGGGCGAGGACCTCGACAAGAAGTCCTTCGCGGACTTCGGCGTCACCGACCCCATCGTCGACGCCCTCGAAGACAAGGGCATCACGCACCCCTTCCCGATCCAGGCCCTCACCCTCGGCCCCGCGCTGGACCGCCACGACATCATCGGCCAGGCCAAGACCGGCACCGGCAAGACCCTCGGCTTCGGCATCCCCGTCCTCGAGGACGTCATCGCGCCCGACGAAGAGGGATACGAGGACCTGCTCAACCCCAACCAGCCGCAGGCGCTCATCATCCTGCCGACCCGCGAGCTCACCAAGCAGGTCGCCCAGGACCTGCGCGAGGCCGCCAAGTACCTGTCGACCCGCATCGTCGAAATCTACGGCGGCGTCGCCTTCGAGCCCCAGATCGAGGCCCTCCAGCGTGGCGCAGACATCGTCGTGGGCACGCCCGGCCGCCTCATCGACCTGCTGCGCAAGGGCCACCTGCACCTGTCCGGCGTGGAGACCGTCGTCCTCGACGAGGCCGACGAGATGCTCGACCTGGGCTTCCTGCCCGACGTCGAGACGCTGCTCAGCCGTGTCCCCGAGAACCGCCACACCATGCTGTTCTCCGCGACCATGCCCGGCCCCGTCGTGGCCCTCGCCCGCCGCTTCATGGTCCAGCCGACCCACATCCGCGCGCAGGATCCCGACGACCAGAACCAGACCGTCAACACGGTCAAGCAGGTCATCTACCGTGTTCACGCCATGAACAAGGTGGAGGTCGTCTCCCGCATCCTCCAGGCCGAGGGGCGCGGACGCACCGTCATCTTCTGCCGCACCAAGCGCACCGCCGCCCGCCTGGGCGAGGACCTGACCGCCCGCGGCTTCGCGGTCGGCGCGCTGCACGGCGACCTCGGTCAGGGCGCCCGCGAGCAGGCTCTGCGCGCGTTCCGTAACGGCAAGGTCGACGTCCTGGTCGCCACCGACGTCGCCGCGCGAGGCATCGACGTCGACGACGTCACGCACGTCATCAACTACCAGTGCCCCGAAGACGAGAAGATCTACATCCACCGCATTGGCCGCACGGGCCGCGCCGGGCACTCTGGTACGGCCGTCACCTTCGTCGACTGGGACGATACGCCGCGCTGGTCGCTGATCTCCAAGGCCCTGGGACTGGGCGTGCCGGATCCGCTCGAGACCTACCACACCTCCCCCCACCTGTTCACCGACCTGGACATCCCGGAGGGCACGACCGGTCGCCTGCCGCGCGCCAAGCGCACGCGCGCGGGCCTGGACGCCGAGGTCCTCGAGGATCTGGGCGGCTCTGCTCCCCACTCCGATGGACGAGGCCGGGGCGGGCGTTCCGGGTCGCGTTCGGGTTCGCGTGGTGGCTCGCGTGGTGGCCGCGGTCGTTCGTCTCGCGGTGGTTCGGCTGCTTCCTCCGACGCGTCGCGTTCGCGCGGGTCGCGTCGCGGCTCCCAGGACGGCGATCGCACGCTGAACGCCGGCAAGGGCGGCCGCTCCGACCGCGGCACGCGTGGCCGTGGCCGCGGCGAGCACTCGCAGCGTTCCGGTTCGGCTGATGGTGGTGCTGCTGGTGCTGCTGGTGCTGCTGGTGCTGCTTCAGAGCGCGCTCCCCGCGCCCGCAAGCGCATCCGCCGCCGCAAGGGCGGCGAGTGAGGCGATAGAGCCGCTGCACTGATACGACATGAGGAGGGGTCCGAGCCGAAAGGCTTGGGCCCCTCCCTGTTTGGGGCCTCAGGGCGCGGCAAGATTCAACCTGATCGGGAACATTCAACCCGTTAGGGAAGATTCAACCCGATCAGAAGGGGTTGAATCTTCCCGATCGGGTGCAACACCTCATCGGCAACAAGCTTGCGCGCGGGTTTCCTCGCTGACACTGCACATGTTGGCATCCACCAGGCCCAGGTCACGCCGCAATGCACCCGATCCGTCGCGACACACCCGTTACGTCGCGCTACACCCGATCAGAAGGGGTGCAATACCTACGGATCGGGTGCACCACCTCCCGAAACAAGTCCAACCGCGGGCATTTACTCCCGACACACCCAAGCGGCAGCATCAGACGCAGCCAGACAACCTCGAAATACCCGCCCGGCTCCGAACAAGAGGCGCTGCACCCGTTACGTCGCGATACACCCGATCAGAAGGGGTGTAATGCCTACGGATCGGGTGCACCGCTTCATCGATAACAAGCGTGATCGCGGATAACCTTGCCCAGCGCCGGCCACACCGGCATCCAACAGGACCAGGTCACGCAGCATTGCACTAGATACAGCAGCAATGCACTAGATAGGAGAGCATTGCACTGGCTGCTATCCAGTGCAACGCTGCGCTAACTAGTGCAATGCCACTGGCCAACAAGTCCCGTCGCGGCAAAGCAGCTCCATAACAGCTCCAACATGCCTCCAACCAAGCCACAGCTAACAGCCCTGCACCACTTAGGGAGCATTACACCAGTTAGGGAGCATTACACCGCCTCCGAGCTGGTGTAACACCCCGCTAAATGGTGTAACACCACTTAGCAACAAGTAGCGGCGCGGAAACCTGCCTCAACTCGCCAGTCAAAGCGCAAGGCAACGCAGCTCAGCGGCGACTGAAGACACGGTTCGCAACTGAGAAACAGACACCCGCCACGACACCACTCACTGCGGCCCCCATCCACTGCCTAGACAGACCATCACCGCGCGTAGCGCCAACAGCAGGCGGCACAGATTCCGCTCTAGCCATACTCTCCTCTAAGTCCGAAGCACTAGTCGCATCACCCAGGCCACCCGCAGAATCTTCATACAAGCCAGCAGTCACAGGTTGACCAATATTCCGCCGTGCATTACGACTACAAATGAGGCATGGCGTAGTCCCATCAAACAGACCATACAGCCAAGTCCTCCACAAGGGCATAAATACACCCGCCACGAATAAAGCTAACAGAGAGAAAACAAAGGAAGCAGCTATCTCATATTGAGCAATCATCAACAAAAGGTCCGCCCCACAGGAAGCTTCGTAACAATATGCTTGCAAAACTTCATACGACTCCAGTAGTTTTGACATCAAGATACCAACTACCGCCAAACTCCCACCAACGATTAAGTTTGCTTGACGATATAGGCGATCATAGTTAATCAGCGACAATTGGATAATTATAGCTACAAGGCAGATGAGCCATACAAACATTGCCTCATACACAGACAGAACACCAGACTGTCCCCCGCCATAAAAAGTTGCAAGCGACTGCCCCGACAGAAATGAGTATGCAAAAGAAAAGACAGAAAGGAATGTCGCCAACATGAGCAATACTGCGGATACTTCAGCCCATCCAGATCGCTTTCCTGAGCGAAATATAGTGAATGAAAACGTAGAAGACAGAACGACAGGAGCAAGAAGCTCACCAAGTAGCAGCCAAAGCTCACGTCCGAAAAATTGAGTTCTTAAACGCGACTGAAAACACCACAGGGCAACTATGCTAACACCTAATGCGCACACGAAGGTGAACCACCGAAGAAACTTATTCATTCCACATGCACAACTAAACTTTACATCTTCACTCATCCTTGAATGCTAGCGCGAACCACCACACAATTTCCGCTCATCTCACCTTTGACACCAGACATCAAGCATTCCTCTGACGAAACAGTGACGATATCGCACACTGAAGTGACTCATCATCGATGAACATCCACGTCTCACCGCATAATCAAAGCCGATTCACAACTAACCGTGCGGGCGACAGGAATTCCAAACACCTGGCTCCCAGCTCCGCTTCGCAGAACAGCCCAGCTCACTCCCCCTCAGACGACCCGACACCGTACTTCGCACGCTCCGTGAGGACGCGCTCGACGACGCGCGGCAGGCGCGTGGGGGTGTCGCGGTGGCGGCTCATGGTGAAGAACAGACGCGCGCGGGTCAGGGGCGAGACGCGCACGGATTCGGGCCATCGGAGAGCCACGTACTGCACGGCGTCGGCGACCTCGAGGCGCCGCGTCGAGTTGCCGACGCGCACCCACAGCTCGGCCTCGCCCTTGCCCTTAGGACCCTTGAGGTACACGGGGCGCGTGGACGGCGGGATCGTCACCCGGCACACCTCCTGGCGCTCGTAGCCCTCCTGGGGGTCCGAGGCCTCGGCGAAGTCGAGGAGGGGCAGCGCAGCCGCGTTGGTGCCCAGGCGCTGGCCCCACAGGTCGCGGATCCACAGCTCGAAGCGGTCGGCGTCCGGGGTCTTGAGGGTCGCGTAGTCGGGGCCCAGCCCAATGAGGCGACCGTCGTCGTCCACGCCGATGAGGAGGGTGCCGCCGCCGGAGTTCATGAACGCGGCGACCGTCTTCGCGATGACGGTTTCCATGGCCTCGTCACGCTTGCCGGCGCGCATGTTCCAGCGGGCGCTCGACTTGAATTCGAGGGAGTCGGATTCGCCGCGCTTGGCGACCTCGGCGATGGGCTCGAGGCCGGGGCGCGGGTGCAGATAGGCAACGATCAGGGAGACGATAACGACCACGATGGCGGCAACCAGAGCGGCCACGCCGATCATCGCGGGGCGCCACATGTCGGAGGAGGAGAAGATCCAGCCCGCGACCAGCAGGCCGCCCCACAGGCCGCCGAGGCCGGTGAGGGTTGCCGAGGCCGTGGACATCGTCATGCGCGAGGCCAGGAGGCGGCGCACGACCATGCCGATCACCCAGGCAATCGCGAGCAGCAGGACCTGAATGCCGATCCACCGCAGCAGGTCGGGGTTTTGCGGCGTGGCGCTAAACTGCGGTCCTCCAGCGGTCATAAGCGCTCCTCACGGACAAGTCGGCGGCGGGATCGGATGTCACCACCCTATCCCACCGCCAACTGCCGGTCAGCGCATCACGCCTTCAGCGCAAGGACGTGTGCTTCTCGATCGAGCGGGAGGCCCACAGGCCCAGGATCAGGGCGAACAGGGGCAAGAGGACATAGGAGCCGATGCCGATGACGTTCGGTTGCCCCTCGGTTCCCATCGTCGCGCGGTACGAGGTCCACATAATCTCGGTGGAGAAGTGGCCATCAGTCGTGACGGACAGCGGAAAGAAGAACGTGCCAACCGTGGAAAGCACCTGGTTCACGATGTACAGCAGGACGAAACCGATGATGGGCGCGCCGAATCCGAGGTGGTTGAAGCGTCCTTCAGCGCCGATCGTCATGGCGGCGCAGGCCTGCACGACCCACGACATCCACAGGATGATCTGAACGGCGATCATGAGGGCAACGGTGGAGGTGGGAACTCCGGCCACGAGCGAACGCGGTCCGGCCGTGTACTCCGCGAGGCTGATGCCGTCGCTCCACGCGGCGGCCGAAGCGACGGCGAGCATTCCGCCGACGGCCAGGACGAGGGCCAGGAGGCACTCAATCATGATGCGGGTGTTCTTCGCCCAGAAGATGACTTTTCCGGAGATCGGCAGGCTCATCGTGAAGTAGCCGCGCTGCCCGTAGAGGGTCTTCCAGTAGTCGGCCAGGGCCGCGATCGCGCAGGCGACCGGCGTGAGCGCGCACAGGGCGTAGGCGAGGACAGCGGTGGATCCGCTGATCCCCGGCAGCCCCGCGGCGACGATTCCCGCAGCAACCGCGATAACAGCGATGAACGCCCCGAAGGAACGCCCGTCCGTCACGGCGCGCGAGCGGATCTCGTAGACAAGCAGTTTGGCGTACATCAGCGGTACTCCTTCCGGAAGATGGCGTCGAGGGAATCGCCATGGGCGGCCCGCAGGTCGTCGGCGTCCCCCTGGAGGAGGACCTGTCCGTCCTTCATGAAGATCGCGTAGTCGACGAAGTGTTCGATGTCGGAGATGAGGTGGGTGGACATGATGAGCAGCGAGGCGGGGTCGAATTCGCGCAGGATGCCATCGAGGATGACGTCGCGCGTCGCCGGGTCGACGCCGCTGATGGGCTCGTCGAGCAGGTACACGCGGGCGCGCCGGGACATGATGAGGCTGATCTGGAGCTTCTCCCCCATGCCCTTGCTCATCTGGCCGAGGCGACGGTCGGTGGGCAGTCCGAAGAAGTCGACCATCGAGGCAGCCTTGTCGGCGTCGAAGTCGGCGAAGAACGTTGAGTAGACACGGATCGCGTCCGCAGCCGTCCAGTCGGTGTTCAGGAAGTCGGCGTCGGGCAGATAGGAGACGATCGCCTTGGTGGCGACACCGGGCGCGTGCCCATCGATGGTCACGGTGCCCTGGTAGTCGGAGAGGACTCCGGCGAGGATCTTGAGCAGCGTGGTCTTGCCGCAGCCGTTGGGGCCCATGAGGCCCACGATGTGTCCGGATTCGAGGCTCAGGTTGTAGTCGCGCAGGGCTGGGGTCGAGCGGTAGCTCTTCGTCAGGCCGGTGACCTCGACGAGGCCGGGGCCGGCCGCGCTCGCGCCTGTGGGTTGGGTGGTCATGAGAGTGTGTCCTCCTGGGTTACAGGTCCGCGTTCCAGCGTTCATCGACGAGGCCGTGGGCACCTTCGCGCTCAACACCGAGGGCTCGGCAGGCGCGAATGAAGGCGTCGGCCGCAGCGCGCGCATCCTCCTGGCGGAGGGTACGCAGCGCAGTGTCGTCGGTGGCGACATATCGTCCGGCCGTCCGCTTGGGGACGGTGAGTCCTTCGTCGTCGAGGGCGGCGAGGGCTCGCTGGACGGTGTTGGGGTTGGTGCCGGCCTCGATGGCGAGGTCGCGGACGGAGGGGATCTTCTGGCCGGGCTTCCACGTGCCGTCGGTGATACGGGCGCGGAAGCTGTCGGCCAGCTGGATCCAGATGGGGCGGGTGTCATCGATGCGCATCGACGCGTCCCTCCTGTCTTACTGTATTAATACACTAATACAATGACACAGATGCACAACTGTGTCAACCCACTAATACAGTTGGCTCACAGAACGATACAACCACATGTCTTGACACAACAAGGGAGGCCCGGAACCGTGCGTTTCCGGGCCTCCCCTACGCGATTGCGTCAGTCGATCGGCTCACCCTCGATGTGCCAGACCTCGCGAGCGTAGTCGGAGATCGTACGGTCCGAGGAGAAGCGGCCGGAGCGGGAGATGTTCGCCCACACGCGCTTATTCCAGGCCTTCTGGTCGCGGTAATCGGCGGCCATGCGATCCTTGGTCTCGCGGTAGGAGGCGAAGTCGCCCAGGACGTAGTACACGTCGGCCGGGTCGTAGCCGCCCTCGAGGATCGAGTGGCGGATGTCGTGGAACCAGCCGGAGTTGGAGTCGTCGAGCGTGCCGTCGGTCAGGGCGTCGATGACGCGCTTGAGGCCGGGGACGTTCTCGTAGTGCCAACGGGGGTCGTAGTGGCGACGCAGCTCGGGCAGCTCATCGTCGGTCGCGCCGAAGATGTAGGCGTTGTCCTCGCCCACAGCCTCGAGAATCTCAACGTTCGCACCATCCAGCGTGCCCAGGGTGAGGGCGCCGTTCATCATGAACTTCATGTTGGACGTGCCCGAGGCCTCCTTGCCGGCCATCGAGATCTGCTCGGAGACGTCGGCGGCAGGGATGATGTGCTCGGCGGGCGAGACGTTGTAGTTGTGGACGAAGACGACCTTGATGCGGCCGTTGATGTCCTCATCGTTGTTCACCAGCTCCGCGATGGCGTTGATGAGCTTGATGATGGCCTTGGCGCGGATGTAGCCGGGGGCGGCCTTCGCACCGAAGATAAACACGCGGTTGGGGGTGTCCAGCGTCGGGTCGTCCTTCATGCGGAAGTACAGGTCCAGGACGTAGAAGGCGTTGAGCAGCTGACGCTTGTACTCGTGCAGACGCTTGATCTGGACGTCGAAGATCGAGTCGGGATCGATCTCGACACCCTCGCGCTCCTTGACCCACGCGGCGAAGTCGACCTTGTTGGCGTGCTTGATCTCGCCCAGGCGCTTGAGCACATCGTCGGTGCCAGCCTCGGTGAAGTCAGAGAGCACGGTGAGGTCGCGGACCCACGCGTCAGAACCGGTGACCTCGTCGAGGAGGGCGGCCAGGCGGGGGTTGCACTGCTTGAGCCAGCGACGCGGGGTCACGCCGTTGGTCTTGTTGTTGAAGCGCTCGGGCCAAATCGCGTACCACTCCTTGAGGGTGTCGCGCTTGATGATCTCCGTGTGGAGGGCGGCGACGCCGTTGATGGAGTAGGACGCGTAGCAGGCGATCCAGGCCATGCGCACGGTGTTGCCGGCGACGGGGGCCATGTAGTCAATGGTGCCCTGGTCGAGGCCACGCTCAGCCATGTCGATGCGGAAGCGACGGTCGATCTCGCGGACGATCTCGGCGATACGCGGGAACAGGCGGTCGAAGATATGGATGTCCCAGGTCTCGAGGGCCTCAGCCAGAACCGTGTGGTTCGTGTAGGCGAAGGTCTTGGAGACGACCTTCCAGGCCTCTTCCCAGCCGAGGCCATGCTCGTCCATGAGGATGCGCATGAGCTCGGGGATGGCGAGAACCGGGTGGGTGTCGTTGAGCTGAACCGCGTTGTACTCGGCGAAGCCGTTCAGGTCGGTCCCATGGTGACGCACGTAGTTCTCGACGATCTCCTGCAGGGAGGCGGAGCAGAAGAAGTACTGCTGGCGCACGCGCAGGACCTTACCCTCGAACGTGGTGTCGTTGGGGTACAGGACGCGGGAGATGTCCATGGTGCGCTCACGGTCGACGATGGCGTCGGTGAAGCGCTGGGAGTTGAAGGCGTCGTAGTCGAATTCCTCGATGGGCTCGGCCTTCCACAGGCGCAGGGTGCCCACGTTCTTGGTGCCGTAGCCGGTGATCGCGATGTCGTAGGGGACGGCGCGCACGGTCAGGTCGGCGTAGGAGACGATGCGGGAGCGCTCTTCGCGGCGGGTGACGAAGGGGTAGCCCTCCTCCATCCACGGGTCCGGATGCTCGGTCTGGAAGCCGTTGTCGAAGAGCTGCTTGAACAGGCCGTAGCGGTACAGGATACCGTAGCCGCGCACGGGCAGGTCGAGGGTGGCGCAGGAGTCGAGGAAGCAGGCGGCGAGGCGGCCGAGGCCACCGTTACCGAGAGCGGCATCCGGCTCTTCTTCGAGGACCTGACCGAGGTCGAGGCCGTAGGCGGCGAGGGCTTCGCGAGCCTTCTCGACGAGGCCGAGGTTCGACAGGTTGTTGAGCAGGGCTCGACCCATGAGGAACTCGGCGGAGAAGTAGTGTTCCTGACGGCCCTTGGCGTAACGCTCCGTGGTGGCAGCCCAGTTATCCGCGATCTGATCGACGATTGCGGCGGACAGGCCCTGCCACACCTCCATCAGGGTCGAATCTTCAACGGGGCGTCCAGAGGTCGCACGCACATGAGAGGGCAGCGACTGCGTCAGATCCAGCGTCATACGATTTCCTTTTTTGTAACTGCGCCATGCCCACCGCGAGCGGCGAGCGCCCCGGGTCGGGGCTGGCCTCAACTCTAGAGGGTAGCGATTGTGCAGCTCAATTCCCTCCTCTGACACAGCACTGGGAGAAACCCCACCCCCACCTACGTGACGGAATACACCCCCATGAGCGCACCCATGACCAAAGGCCCAGATTGGCACCAATTTGCGGGCCCGAAACAAACCCCACCAGCACGAAGACGGGCCAGATTCATTCAATAACTTTTCGCAAACGTAGGACACGGTCAACATTCATCCACTAAGGTTCTCTTGTAACCAATGCTGACCGAACTAACAATAGACCGAACGGCCAGTACTCTGTGGACTGAACGAATACCACCCTGAGGACAACGATGAAACCAATGCATAGGCTGACCATTTCAACAGCCCTGACTGCCGCCGTTGCGACGGCCCTGATCGCAGGCCCCGCCATGGCCGCGACCTCTCACGATAACCAGCCCCCGAGCCCCGGCACCGCCAACGGCGACAAGTCCACCTCGTGCCGCGCCGACTGGACCGCCGCCGCGATCCTCGACACGGACATCCTGGCCCACCACCCCGATCTGGTGAACCCCGCCGACATCACCCTTAACGCCGACGGCACCGTCAACAAGATCGCCACCGGCTCGAACAACGGCTACACCTCGAAGATCTCGACGAATTTCAACACCGAGACTTACAAGGCTCCGGGCATGTTCGAGGCCAACCACTGGATCGCCGGTTCCACCCAGAACTGGCGTTTCCCCGTGGCCACGAAGAACAAGCTGGCCGCCGGCACGACGATCACCGTCGACCTGCCCGACGACATGGCCGACACTAAGTTCATCGGCAAGCTCGAGACCCGCGCGGGCCTCAACGCGTACATGCAGGCCTGGGGCCCTCGTGAAGCCGAGTACACGTGGAACGACGGCGACTTCACCGCCACCTTGACCGACGCCGCGAAGAACATCTGGACCATCACGCTGAACAAGGGCCTCGACGCCAACACCGGCACGATCTTCCAGTTCACGGGCACCTTCCCCGAGGGCGCCGAGTCCTCGACCGCGTCCGCCAACCTGGTCGGCGCCCAGTTCCCGGCCAATGGCCAGGTGTGCGGCGACCTGCCCACCCCCGAGACCCCCGAGCTCACCAAGTGCCAGGTCACGACCGTGGACCGCACCGTGTGGAGCCCCTACTCGCGCGACATCAACGAGCGTTCCAAGTACTCGGGCTCCTGGGGTTCCGAGGAACCCAAGTGGGGCGAGGCCAACGCTGACGGCTGGTTCACTTCCCGCGGCGAGGCGAAGGTCGGCGACTCGCGCACCCTGCGCCTGTACGGCGCAACGCACAAGGACATCACCAACGCGACGCTGACGATCAAGGCCGTCCAGGGCCTGAAGTTCGACGCCTCCACGATCAACACGATTTCCAACCCCGGCGCCGGCGCGCTCCAGGGTAACGGCTTCACGAACACCGTCGAGGGCCTGGGCGACATCAAGGTCAGCGAGGACGGCAAGACCATCACCGTCACGATCGAGCACATGCCCGCAAACTCGAGCTTCTCCTTCAACATCAACGGCACCCTGACCGGCGAGACCCTCGAGGGCTCCCCGATCCTGGCCCCGATCGTCCTGCACAACTGGCTGACCGGCACGGACAGCGAGTGCACGGTTCCCACCGAGGAACCCAGCACCCCGGCACCGTCGGATTCCCCGACGCCCGAGGCGACGACCCCGGCTCCTGCCCCGTCCGCGACCCCGAGCGGCAACCTCGCTCGCACGGGTGCGGATACCCCGATGCTGGCTGGAGCCGCCATCATGGCGGGCCTGGCAGGCCTGGGAGCCCTGGCTCTGCGCCGCCGTCAGCGCTAAGCACTAGCCCCTGCGAGGGAGCGCCCCTGCGGGGGCACTTCCCGCAGGGGCGCATCAACAGGAAAGTGGCACCGCTCTTGATGAGTGGTGCCACTTCCCATCACCGGTTCATCATGAGGGCTCAATTCATGGTGACTTTCGGTAGTTCCATTGTGCATGTGATGCACGCATCAAATCAAGGCGAAACGATGATTTTTCGGTGCAAATTCGCGGTTTTTAACTGCACGTTCGTGCACAACTATCGCGCGATCTGCGCAAACTAGACAAAACGCGGGCCCGCTCGAAACGAGCGGGCCCGCGGTGCTTGTCAGGCGAGGACGCCTCAGTGACGCTTGCGAGCGACCACGAGAGTCACGCCACCAGCCAGAGCGATGACGCCAGCGCCAGCGGCGATCGAAGCGGCGGAACCGGTGTTCGCCAGGGTCGGGGCAGCCCCACCCTGGGCGCCGGACGAAGCCGGGGCGTTCGTGTTGCGGATGCCGCCACGAGCGGAAACGGGGGCCGGGCCATTGCCGGTCGCGATCTGGCCGCGGGTGGACACGCCAGCGTTGCCGACGGGGCCGGAGGCCGCGCCTGCGCCACCCTGATCGGCGACGGGGGCGGGAGCCGAAGAATCATCGGCGGGGGTCGGGGTCTCAGCGGAACCACCGGTGTTGTTATCGCCCGGGGTCGAGGGCTCGGGGGCCGGCTCCTCGGTGACCGGGGCCGAGGGCTCGGGGGCCGGATCCTCGGCGGCCGGGGCCGAGGGCTCGGGGGCGGGGGCCTCGGTAGCCGGGGCCGAGGGCTCGGGGGCGGTGGGGGTCTCGGCGGCGAAAGCGACACCAGCCGAGGCAGCGATCAGGCCGAGCGCCGCGGTCGCGGCGAGCAGAGACGAGGTCGTCTTCTTCATTGTTACTCCTGGTACGGATGTGGTGAGGGATGAATGCGTGACCCTGACCAGTTCGGGCCGTGTCGTGTCACGGCGTTCTCCTCCACCCTACAACACTTCCTGACCGATACGCACAGATTTTCGCAAATCACCCCTCGGCGCGTCGCACGTCACCATAACGAGCCAGTCTGACGAGCATGGATCGAACAACAAATGCCCAGGTCAGCCCAGGTGTGCAGCCGCGATGAACTGGAAGATTCCCTCCATGATGAGCTGCGTCGCAATGGCTGCCAGCAGCAGACCAGAGATCTTTGTCAGCAGCATGATGCCGCCGGGGCCCAGGAACCGGGAGACCACCAGGGAAAAGCGCATCGTCAGCCACATGACGACATGGGCCAGGACCACGGCGACAATGACCGCAATCCACGAGCCGACGTTTGTGCCGGCCTGCCCGACGGCCACCATGACCGCAACGATCGAGCCGGGCCCCGCCAGGAGCGGCGTCCCCAGCGGCACGAGCGCGACGTTCACGCCCTCGTCCCCCGTATCGGGCGTCGAGGAGTCGGTGCCCATGAGGAGTTCCATGGCGACCAGGAAGAGCAGGACGCCGCCCGAGAGCTGGAGCGCCTCCATCGAGATGTGGAGGAGGCGAAGGATCTGCCCGCCGAGGATCGCGAACGTCAGGATGACACCGAAGGAGACCAGCGTGGCCTGGATGGCGGCACGACGCTGCTTCGGCTGCGTAAAGCGCGAGGTAAGCCCCAGGAAGATCGGGACGGTGCCGACGGGGTCCATAATGACCGTCAGCGTCGCGAAGGCGGTCGCGAAGAGGGTGACGTCGAAGAGACTCACGGCTCGACCACCTCGATGCAGCCCTGCGCGACGACCTCGGCGATGACCTGCGGGTCCGTCGTATTTTCGCCGATGCGATTCGGTTTGCCCGTCCCGTGGTAGTCGGAGGAGCCGAACATCGCCAGGCCCATCTCCCGGGCCATGCGCTCGACGTCGGCGCGGTCCTCGGGCGCGTGGTCGCGGTGGTCGCGCTCGATGCCAAAGAGGCCGGCCTGTGCCATCTCGGCGATAACAGCCTCGGGCAGCAGGCGCTGGCGCTTGCGAGCGCGGGGGTGGGCCAGGACGGGCACTCCCCCGGCCTCGCGCACGCAGCGCACGGCCTCGACCGGGTCGGGCGCCCAGTGGTGCACGTAGTACGGACCTGACGGGTGCAGGGCCTTGACGAAAGCGGCACTGCGGTCGGGGAAGGCACCGGCGGCGACGAGCGCGTCGGCGATGTGCGGACGCCCCACGGGCCCGCCCTCGGGTGCGAAGGAAAGGACATCCTCCCACGTGATCGGGTAGTCCGCGCTCAGGTTCTCCACCATGCGCAGGGCGCGCGTTTCGCGATCCTCGCGAGTCCGGCGGAAATTATCGACGAGGCCGGGGCTGGCCGGGTCGAAAAGGTAGGCCAGCAGGTGCACGGTGATCCCCGAGGACGAACACGACATCTCGGCACCCCGGATGAGGCTCACGCCGGTGCTCGCGACAGCTGCTGCGGCCTCGTCCCATCCGGTCGTCGTATCGTGATCGGTCAGCGCGATGGCGTCCAGCCCGGCCTGCGCGGCGATTGCCAGGAGCTGGGCGGGCGTATCCGTCCCATCGGAATACGCGCTATGAGTATGGGGGTCAATTCGCTTCACCATTTGAGATTACCCCATTAATCCCATCACACAACCGCGTACACGAAAGGCCGCCGCGAGCGCCTCACAGCCTCGTCAAAATACCGGTTTTTGCCCGATCTTGACCGTATTTTTTGCACGTTCTCTCACCGCGTCCCACACGATGGTGACCACCGGCTCACCTGCAGCGGTCAGCTGCCGACTGTAGGAAACTGACATCACACGGCCGTTTGGCCTCCCTCAACACCGATTGGAGTACATGCGTGTCTGACAAGGATCAGACCCAGGTGTCCACCGCGACCGACGCGGGAGATGCCGGGTACAACAAGGCTCTGAAAAACCGACACATCCAGATGATCGCCATCGGCGGCTCGATTGGCACCGGCCTGTTCCTGGGTGCGGGCGGCCGTCTGGCCCAGGGTGGCCCCGCGCTGGCCTTCGCCTACGCGGTGTGTGGCGTCTTCGCGTTCCTGATGGTCCGCGCCCTCGGCGAGCTGGCGGTGCGCCGTCCCTCCTCGGGCGCGTTCGTGTCCTACGCCCGCGAGTTCCTGGGCGAGAAGGGCGCGTTCATCACCGGCTGGTTCTTCTTCCTGGACTGGGCCGTTACCGTCATGGCTGACATCACCGCGGTGGCGCTCTACATGCACTACTGGACAATGTTCCAGGGCGTCCCGCAGTGGGTCATCGCCCTCGTCGCGCTGGCCCTCGTGTTCGTCCTGAACATGCTCAGCGTCAAGGCCTTTGGCGAGGCCGAGTTCTGGTTCGCGATGATCAAGGTCGCCACGATCCTTATCTTCATGGCTGTCGCCATCTGGGCGATCATCACGCAGGCGCACGTCGGCGATTACAGCGCGGGCGTCCACAACATCTCCGAGTCCGGCGGCTGGTTCCCCGAGGGCCTGGCCCCCGTCTTCGCCCTGACGCTGGGCGTTGTCTTCGCCTTCGGCGGCACCGAGATGGTGGGCGTCGCGGCCGGCGAGGCCAAGGATGCTGCCAAGATCCTGCCCAAAGCCATCAACTCGATGGTCATCCGCATTTTCTTCTTCTACGTTGGCTCCGTCGTCCTCTTCGCCCTGGCGCTTCCCTACAACGCCTACTCGTCGAACGAGTCCCCGTTCACGACGTTCTTCTCCGGCCTCGGTGTGCCCCACGCGGGCGACATCATTCAGGTGGTCGTCCTGACCGCGGCCCTCTCCTCGCTCAACGCCGGCCTGTACGCGACCGGCCGCACGCTGCGTTCGATGGCGCTCGTGGGCGAGGGCCCGCGCTTCGCGTCGCGTCTGAACAAGAACCACGTGCCCTACGGCGGCATCATCATCACCGCGTCGCTCGGCCTGCTGGGCGTTCTGCTCAACGCTTTCGTTCCGGAGAACGCCTTCAACATCGTCATGGACCTGGCGGGCATCGGCATCGCCGGCACGTGGGCGATGATCCTCATCTCGCACCTGGCGTTCCTGCGCAAGGTCAAGCGCGGCGAGGCGGAGCGTCCCTCGTTCCGTATGCCTGGCGCGCCCTACACCAACTACCTGGCGCTCCTGTTCTTCGCTGTCGTCGTGGCCTCGAACGTGACCTCCGAGTCTGGCCGTTGGACCCTCGCGCTCTTCGGCGTGGTCGTCGTCCTGATGGTCGCCGGCTGGTACTTCGTGCGCGGGCGCGTCGGCAACCTGACTGACGAGGCCGCCGCCTCGCTCCAGGGTGACGAGACCCTGGTGTCGGGCGACTGATCGAACGAAAGGACTGACCGTGCGTCTTCACGTCACGTATGCCGGTGGAACCATCGGCATGGTCGATTCCCCGGAGGGTCTGCGCCCCGGCGCTGACCTGCAGGGTTGGTTTGGTTCCCAGCTGGAAGGCATCGAGCTGGCGTCGAACATTTCGATGTCGACGCTGGACCCGCTCATCGATTCCTCGGAGGCCACCCCCGAGGACTGGCAGGCCATTATCGACGACATTAACGCGCACGCCGACGAAGCAGACGCCTTCTTGGTCCTGCACGGCACGGACACGATGGCTTACTCGGCCGCTGCTCTGTCCTACGCGCTGGCGAGCATGGGTAAGCCCGTCGTCCTGACCGGCTCCCAGTACCCCCTCGGCGTCGTCGGCTCGGACGCGTCGGCGAACGTCACGGGTGCGCTGCGGGCGGCGATTTCGCGCCACGCTCGCGGGGTCATGCTGTTCTTCGGCCACAAGCTCCTGGCGGGCAACCGTGCCACGAAGACCTCGTCGTGGGCCTTCCGCGGCTTCGAGTCGCCCTCCGTGTCCCCCATGGCACGCACGGGCGCCCCGTGGCGCTGGTACGGCGCTCCCCATCCCGGTACCGGCTGGCAGGATCCCAGCCCGTACACGCGCCAGGACGTCGCCGTCATCGACGTGGTTCCCGGCATGAGCGCAGCGCGCCTGCGCGCGATGACGACGCCCCACCCGGACGCGGTCATCCTGCGCACCTTCGGCGTGGGTAACATCCCCGCGTCCGAGCCGGGCCTCGTGGATGTCCTGACCGAGCTCGCCAACGCCGATGTGCCGATCATCGTCGCTTCCCAGTGCTACCAGTCCGAGGTCATGCTCGGCCACTACGAGGCCGGCAACGCCCTGGCGCGCCTCGGCGCGATCGGCGCGCACGACATGACGCTCGAGGCTCTCTACGCCAAGACCGTCTTCCTGCTCTCGCAGGGCAAGCGCGGCGCGGACTTCAAGCGTTGGATGGACCTGTCCATCGCGGGAGAGCTCACCCTCCAGGACTGATCTTCTCCCACCCGACCTGCCCCGTCCTCGTCCCAGCGTCCATCGCATGACCTGGGAACGAGGCCGGGGTTTGTCATGACCATCGGGTCCTCCCCTGGGCCGAGGGGCCGTAGAATAGTGACCATGAGTGAAGAAGCCTCCCAGTCCATGGCCGACCGCGGCCAAAACCGATCCCGCCAACCCCAGTCCTCCGCGTTCCGCGACTTCATTGGCACCGGGTGGGGGCCTCGCCCCTCCGAGATGCCCGAGCGCGAACGTGTCGCCGACTTCCTGACTGACCGCGCCCTCAAGGCCGGTGCTCCCTTCCCGGGCGAGCGCCTCGTCGTGCCTGCGGGCCCCTACAAGGTCCGCTCGAACGACTGCGACTACCGTTTCCGCGCGCACTCCGCGTTCGCGCACCTGTCTGGCCTGGGCGGCGAGAAGGAGCCGGACACCGTCCTGGTGCTGGAGCCAAACGAGGATGGCACGCACACTCCCCTGCTCTTCTTTAAGCCCCGCGCGTCGCGTTCCTCCAAGGAGTTCTACGCGGATCCGCGCTACGGCGAATTCTGGGTGGGCGCGCGCCCCTCGCTCGAGGAGCTAAGCGCGCAGACCGGCCTGGAGACCCGCCACATCGACACGCTGCGCGACGTGCTGGCAAAGGACGCCGGGACCGTGCAGCTGCGCATCGTGCGCGGCGTCGACGCCAACGTCGAGGCGATGGTGAACGAGGTGCGCACGCAGGCTTCGCTGCCCGCGGGAGAGGATGCGCGCAAGGAGGACGAGGCCCTCGAAGAACATCTCTCGGAGATTCGCCTCATCAAGGATGCCTTCGAGCTTGAGGAAATGATCCGCGCGGTCGAGGTCACCAAGGCCGGCTTCGAGGACATCATCCGCGTCCTGCCGCGCGCTGTGGGCCACCGTCGCGGCGAGCGCGTGATTGAGGGCGCATTCCGAGCGGTCGCCCGAGAAGAGGGCAACGGCGAGGGATACGAGACCATCGCGGCCTCGGGCAACCACGCGAACACCCTGCACTGGATCGACAACGACGGAACGGTCCGCGAGGGCGACCTGGTGCTCGTCGACGCGGGCGTCGAGGTCGACTCCCTCTACACGGCCGACATCACGCGTACGCTGCCCGTCAACGGTCGTTTCACCGAGGTCCAGGCCCGCGTCTACCAGGCTGTCCTCGACGCCTGCGAGGCTGCCCTGGCCCGCGCCAACGAGCCGGGCTGCCGCTTCAAGGACGTGCACGACGCCGCCATGAAAGTCATCGCCGCTCGACTGTATGAGTGGGGCATCCTGCCCGTCACCCCCGAAGAGTCGCTGTCCCCCGAGGGCCAGCAGCACCGCCGCTGGATGCCGCACGGCACCAGCCACCACCTGGGCCTGGACGTGCACGACTGCGCGAAGGCACGCGCGGAGCTCTACCAGGGCGCACTGCTGGAGCCGGGCATGGTCTTCACGATCGAGCCGGGCCTGTATTTCCGCGCCGACGACCTGCTGATCCCCGAGGAATACCGGGGCATCGGCGTGCGCATCGAAGACGACGTCGTGGTGAACGCCGACGGCACGGTCACGCGCATCTCCGAGGACATCCCGCGCACGATCGCGGATGTCGAGGAGTGGATCGCGCGCGTTCAGTCCCGCTGAGGGGCGCGAAGACGCTGAGGTTACGCCTCGGTCTGGTCCTTTTCGGGGGACGAGGCCGGGGCGTCCTCGTGTCCGGACGCCGCACTTTCGGGGCTGATCGTTGCAGGGGCCGAGGCCTCGGGCGCGCTCACGGGAGCGTGGGTCTGGGTGGACATGGCCTCGGGCGTCTCACGACCACCGGGCACCTCCCCGTCCTTGGTCGCTGCACCGAAGCGGGGGCGGCCGTCGGGGAAGAAGCCGACGGAATCCTTCTTGGGACGCTCCTGCTCCGTACGCGGGCGCACGACGCGCGCGCGGTTGCCGGGGGTGCGCTGCAGGATCTGATAGGCGCGGTCAATGTCGGCCGAGGCCAGGACCGCGTAGCGCTGCGCGACAACCTGCTGAGAGGACACGAGGTCGCGGCTGCGTCCGCGAATGATGAAGGACAGGGCGGACAGAGCCATACCGATCAGGGCGCCAACGATGATGCCGCCGACGACCCACGAACCCGTTCCGCCCGCGCTCTGTCCGGCGGACATGAGCATGCCACACAGGGCTCCCCACAGTCCGCCGCTGGAGGCGCCCGAGAGGGACGCGCGGGCGATCGTCAGGCGTCCTTTGACGCGCTCGACGAGGTGCAGGTCGGAGCCGACAATCGTGATCGCGGAAACATCGAAGCCAGCATCCGACAGGAAGTCGACACCGGCACGGGCCTGCGCGTAGGTCTCGTACGAGGCGACCTCGGTGCCCGTGGGCATCTGCGGGTCCATCACGACAGCCATTTCTTCTCCTTCGTCCCCGGCCTCGGTGGCATGGAACGCATTGTTCATGCGGCGACCGGCTCATCAGTACGCATCTGTGGTCACCAGCCTAAGATGGAAGAGTGAGCATTGCATCTATTGAACTAGGCACCAAGGGCCGCCGCGTCTACATCGGAAAGCTCGCTGGCACTAGTGTTTTCGACCCTTTGGGCGACCAGGTCGGCAAGATCCACGATGTCGTTGTCATCTTTCGGCTGAAATCCGAGGCCAACGTCATCGGCTTCGTCGTCGAGGTCGGCCCGCGTAAGCGTGTCTTCCTGCCGCTCACTCGAGTGACCGCGATCGAGTCCGGCTCGGTCATTACGACGGGCCTGCTCAACATCCGTTCGTTCACCCAGCGTCCCATCGAGACGCTCGTCCTCTCTGAGCTCTTCGATCGCGTCGTCACCATGAACGATGGCTCCGGCCAGGTGCGTATCCTCGACGTCGCGATGCGTCAGCGCCGTCCCAAGGACTGGGTGATCTCCACGCTGCACGTCCAGCGCGTGCGCACGTCCTCCCTCGGTTTCACGCGCAGCGGCGAGACCCTCACGGTCGACGTGTCCGAGGTGTCGGGCCTGCTCAAGACCGACTCGAACCAGGCGGCGACCGCGCTCGTGCAGTACACGGAGGACATGCGCCCCGCCGACCTGGCGGACTTCATGCACACGCTCCCCCAGGATCGCAAGATGGCGGTCGCCATGCAGCTGACGGACGCGCGCCTCGCCGACGTGCTCGAGGAGCTGGGTAACGACGACCGTATCGCGATCGTCTCCGCGCTGGAAGCCGCCCGAGCCGCCGACGTCCTGGACGTCATGCAGCCTGACGACGCGGCGGACCTCGTTGCCGAGCTGCCCGCCGCGAAGGCTCAGTCCCTGCTGGCCCTCATGGAGCCCGAAGAGGCCGAGGACGTGCGTCGACTCATGACCTACGACGAGTCGACCGCGGGTTCGCTCATGACCACCGAGCCCGTCATTTTCGGCCCCAACGCGACCGTCGCACAGATGCTCGCGGCCGTGCGACGCGAGGACATCCCGGCCTCGATCGCGACCGTCGCCTTCATCGCACGCCCGCCCCAGGAGACCCCGACCGGCCAGTACCTGGGTATGGTGCACATCCAGCGCGCGCTGCGCGAGCCCCCGCAGACTCTGCTCGGTACGATCCTGGACCGCGACATCGAGTCCGTGGATCCCAACGCGCACATCGCGACCGTGACGCGTCTGCTGGCGACCTACAATCTGACGGTCCTGCCCGTCGTCGACGAGGACGGGCACCTGCACGGCGCCGTCTCGGTCGATGACGTCCTCGACGAGCTGTTGCCCGAGGACTGGCGTGACTTCGACGACGACGTGACCGACCGCATGATGGCAAGGAGCATCGATGGCTGATCGCCTGGATAACCCGATCGACAAGCGTCAGTGGTTCTTCCGCCGCTCGTCAGGCGGCGGCGACGGCTTCGGCCGCTTCGCCGAGGCCACCGCCCGTTTCATGGGCTCGCCCCGCTTCGTCCTCTACATGACGATCTTCGTCATCGCGTGGATCGGCGCGAACCTGATGCTAGCCGGTATCAGCGAGAAAGCCGCCTGGGACCCCTACCCCTTCATCCTCCTGAACCTCGCGTTCTCGACCCAGGCCTCGTACTCGGCCCCGCTGATTATGCTCGCGCAGAACCGCCAGGACGCCCGCGACCGCGTCGTGGCCGAGCAGGACCGTATTCGCGCGGAGCGTAACCTCGCCGACACCGAGTACCTCGCGCGCGAGATCGCCGGCCTGCGCCTGGCGCTCCAGGACGTCGCGACGCGCGACTTCGTGCGTTCTGAGCTGCGCGACATGCTGGAGGACCTGCGCGCGGAGATCGCCGCGGACGCGGCCAACGCCTCGTCGAACGAGGCGGATGCTGAGGCCGAGGCCGATGGTGCCCTTCGTCCCCTAGAAGATGGGCACACCGGCCAGTAGAGTGGAGTCCATGCCAGTCACGCTTGATTCCGTCATGGAGGCTCTCGGCCAGGTCATCGACCCCGAGATCCGCCGCCCCATCACCGACCTCAACATGGTGACCCCCGACCTGGTCACGATCGACGGTTCCTCCGTCGCCGTCAAGGTCCTGCTCACCACCGCTGGGTGCCCCCTGCGCACCCAGATCACCAAGGACGTCACCGAGCGCGTAAGCGCCATCGACGGCGTCGAGAACGTCTCCGTCGAGATGGGCGTCATGGACGAGGCCCAGAAGAAGGCGCTGCGCGAGAAGCTCAACGGCGGTCGCCCCGAGCGCGAGATTCCCTTCTCCCGCCCCGACTCCCTCACGCGCGTCATCGCCGTCACCTCCGGTAAGGGCGGCGTCGGCAAGTCCTCCATGACCGCGAACCTGGCCGCCGCGCTGGCCGCGCAGGGCCTCAAGGTCGGCGTCATGGACGCGGACATCTACGGCTTCTCCATCCCGCGCATGCTCGGCGTGGACCACGACCCGCAGGTCATTGATGGCATGATGATCCCGCCCGTGGGCGCGGGCGGCGTCAAGGTCATCTCGATCGGCATGTTCGTGCCCGACGGCCAGGCCGTCATCTGGCGCGGCCCCATGCTCCACCGCGCCCTCCAGCAGTTCCTCGCGGACGTGTTCTGGGGCGACCTGGACGTCCTGCTCATCGACATGCCTCCGGGAACGGGCGACGTCGCGATCTCGATCGCGCAGCTGCTGCCCAACTCGGAGATCCTCGTCGTGACGACCCCGCAGGTCGCGGCCGCCGAGGTCGCTGAGCGCGCCGGTTCCATCGCCTCGCAGACGAACCAGAAGGTCATCGGCGTCGTCGAAAACATGTCGTTCCTACCCCAGCCCGACGGCTCGCGCCTGGAGATCTTCGGCGCGGGCGGCGGCGAGTCCGTCTCGCAGCGCCTGACCGCGCAGCTGGGCTACTCCGTGCCGCTGCTGGCCCAGGTGCCCATCGACATTGCGCTGCGTGAGGGCGGCGACCGTGGCGAGCCCGTCGCCGTCGCCTCGGGCCCCGCCGCCGAGGAGCTCACGGCCCTCGCCAAGCAGCTGTCGTCGGCGAACCGCGGCCTGGCGGGTCGCCCGCTCGGTGTCTCCCCCATCCAGCACTGAGTCCACACGACTCTCCCCGGCCTCGTCAGCCTTGCACGAGGCCGGGGTTTTGTCTGCTCGTCACGCGCTGTTTTCGCTGGGAATCGGAGTGCCACCGCGCCCTGACGTCACGCCGCCTGTACGCTGATGCGTGGGGAGGGCGCAGCGCGTGCGCGCCTCTCGCCGAGGCGACCAATACGACGTGAGGATCAAGGCGATGGCGGACAAGGCCCAGACGTGGGTGTACACCGAGGACTATGTTGCGGAGAGCGACGCGCTGACCGCCGCACGCGCCGTCGCCACGGAAATGGGCGCCACTCCTGTCTCCCCGGGGACGGGTGCCGCCCTGCGCATGCTCGCCGCCGTGTCGGGCGCGCGTGCTGTCCTCGAGATCGGTACCGGTGCTGGCGTTTCAGGGCTGTGGATCCTCGATGGTATGGCCTCCGATGGCGTCCTGACGACGATTGACTCCGAGTCCGAGCTCCTGGGGCATGCACGTCGCAACTTCGCCGCAGCGGGTCTTTCCTCCCACCGCACGCGCCTGATCGCCGGGCGCGCTCTTGATGTGCTGCCGCGCATGGCCGCCCGCGGCTACGACATGGTCGTCCTCGATGGCGATCTGGAGGAAACCCCGCAGTACCTCGACCACGCTGTTCGCATCCTGCGCCCCGGTGGCACGATCGCCTTCGTGCACGCACTGTGGCACGATCAGGTTGCTGATCCGGCGCGTCGCGACGCGCACACCGTTGTCGCACGCGAGGTCGTCAACTACCTGCGCGATTCCGAGGAGTTCGTGCCCGCGCTGCTGCCCGTCGGCGACGGCCTGGCGGTCGCGGTCAAGCGCTGAGCCCCGAGACTACAAGGAAGCGGTGGGACAGGAGAACCTGGCCCACCGCTTCTATGTATTGGATCAGATGGCTGCGCCGAGCGCTCTGGCGAGTTCCGCAGCTTCGTCCGGAGTCATCTCGATGACGAGACGCCCGCCCCCTTCCGTGGGAATCCGCATGACGATACCGCGACCTTCAGCACTGACTTCCAGGGGGCCGTCCCCCGTACGAGGCTTCATTGCTGCCATGAGAGTACTCCTTCTCAGAGTTATGCCCGCGCCTCCACAGGCGGGGTAACATACCCATTTTACCGGAAAAGCGCCATTTTTCCTTAACAGCTCGCAAAGAGAAATCAAAAGAAAATAGGCCATCCGATCAATTAGGCCGATTATCGCAGCATTACGCGCAATTCTCGAACCCTCAGAAAGAGGAACTAACTACTAGGCACCCGTCGCGAGACGAACCGCTTCCTCCGGATCATCAACGACGCGCAGCAGGTCCACATCGCCCGGAGAGATCATTCTGGCCTCGACCATCGAGGAACGGATCCACTCCACCAGACCCGACCAGTACTGGGTGCCCACGAGAACCAACGGGAACGAACGAATTTTCCCCGTCTGCACCAGCGTCGCGGACTCGAAGAGCTCATCCATCGTGCCGAAGCCGCCGGGCATCACGATGAAACCCTGGGAGTACTTCACGAACATCGTCTTACGGGCGAAGAAGTAACGGAAGTTAACACCCAGGTTCACCCACTGATTCATCCCCTGCTCGTGGGGAAGCTCGATACCCAGCCCCACGGACGTGCCGCCGGCCTCCCAGGCGCCCCGGTTCGCTGCCTCCATCATGCCGGGACCACCGCCTGTGACGACCGCGTAGCCACGCTCGACGAGCAGGTGGCCGATCCGCTGAGCGCACTCGTAGAGGGGCTCCTCGGGACGCGTCCGTGCGGAACCGAAGACGGAGATGGCGGGACCGACCTCGGCCAGCGCCTCGAAGCCCTCCACGAACTCGGACTGGATGCGCAGGACGCGCCACGGGTCCTCGTGCTTCCAGTCGGCGCTCTGCTCGGACTGAAGCAGGGACGCGTCTGCCGTCAGGCGCGGAATCTGGTCCCCGCGTAGGACGACGGATCCGCGGCGATAGGTGTGCGTCGGCTTGGTCATTCATGCCTCCTCGTGTGTGTCGGCGTCATCGCCGATCGATGCGAGCACGAACGCGCGCAGCGTGTCGTGCACTCTGACAATATCCGATACGGGCGCGTGTTCGTCGCGCGTGTGCGCCAGCAGCGGATCACCGGGGCCAAAGTTCATGGCGGGTACACCGACCTCACTGAAGCGCGCGACATCGGTCCACCCAACCTTCGCGCTGAGCTGGAGCTCGCTGCCCTGCGCGCGGGCGACGGAGCGCGCGACGGACAGGAACCGCTGGGCCAGGGGTGAGTCCGCGCCCGGCCTGGCCCCCTCGCACAGGTCGTCGACCTCGATCGTGGCGCCCGTCCCCTCGAAGAGCCCACGCACCCACTCCAGGGCATCCTCGGCACGCGTGGAGGGGGCGAAACGGTAGTTGACGGTCATCGACGCGGCCTCTGGAATCACATTGTTGGCGATGCCGCCCTCGACGCGCACGACGGACAGGGACTCTCGGAATTCGAGACCGTCGACCGTGACGACGGGGTTTCCGTACTCGGCGATGCGCTCAATGACGGGAGCCATCGCGTGAATCGCGTTGACCCCCATCCACGCGCGCGCCGAGTGAGCCGCACGCCCCGGGAAGTGCGCGATGACGCGCAGCGTGCCATTGCAGCCGCCTTCCACGTGAGCGGCGGTGGGCTCACCCAGCAGCGCCAGGTCGCCCGCCAGCCACTCGGGATGGTTGCGCTGGACGCGCCCGAGGCCGTTGAGATGTGAGGCGACCTCCTCGTGGTCGTAGAAGATCCACGTGACGTCGGCATCCAGCGTGGCGTCGTTGCCCTCGCGGATGGCCGCCCCAACCTCGCAGGCGAGCGCGAGCGCCGCCGCGCAACCGCCGAGCATGTCGACCGACCCGCGCCCCCACAGGACCGTGACCCCGTCGCGCTCCTCGAGGCGGCCAGGGACGTTATCCGCGATCGGAACGGTGTCGAGGTGGCCGGCGAGGACCACGCGCTGGGCGAGGCCGAGCCGGGTCCGCGCGCACACGGCATCCCCGTCGCGCAGGATCTCCAGGGCAGGGACCGACCCGAATCCGGCGCCTCGCAGGGCTTCTTCGACGGCGTTCGCCAGGGGGCCCTCGTCCCCCGACACCGAGGGAATGTCGACCATCTGGCGCGTCAGCTCAACGGCATCCATCACGTTCGTCAGCTGCATGATTCCTCCTTCATGGATGCCTCCAGGATACCGGCGCGCTCCCCCACCTGCGTCTTCCCGCCGTCGCATCAGGGCACGCCCACGCCTCGTTCCTGATACCGGTTTTTGCGCGAGGCACCCACAGTGTTACCCTCAGCACATGACACGCTGTGCTAGCCCGTCGCTGTTTGCGGGTATCGCTTCTTTCCTGTCCGCGCGTACCGGCAGCCGTTTCCGCCTCATCATTGGCTTCGAAGCCCCCGAGAATCAGGACAGCGCGCGCGACGGCGCGGCGATCATCGAAGCAGCCGGCGGACACGCCCTCCTCATGCCGCGCGCGCTCCCCGCTCCCCTCACGGCGTTTTCGGTGCGCATGGTCATGGCGGACGGCGCCGTGTACGTGCGCGCGTCGGGCGAGGCGCTCATCTACCTGGGTGGGCGCGCGATCGACCGCTCGCGCGAGGGCGCGCTGGCCCCCGACGCCGAGCTCGCTCTCATCGACGAGGCCGTGGCCGCCTTCGGGGATGAGCCGTCCCTCCCGCGTGCCGAGGACGGCTGGGAGTCCGTGGGAGACGGAATGATCGACGCTTACGTCGACCGCTGCGCATCGCGTATCGCATCTGTGGAGGCGTCCGGCACGCGTCCGGCATCCGTGTCGGTCTCCGAGGCCTCGGGCCTGCTGGTGACTCTCCTGGAGCGCCTGGGCGTTCCAGTCGTCGAGGAGGGCGCCACCCTGTCTCTGTCCATCTCCGCAGATGGGCGCACCCTCACGACGTCCCTCCCTGAACAGGATGTCCGCACAGCGCTGGCCGATGCTCTCACCACCTCGCCCGCCGCCCCACACGGTCCGGGCCTGTACTGCGTGGACCCAGCCTTCGTCCTCGACGCGGACGGTTTGAGCGCGGGGGCGGCACTGGCCGCGCTGGGGACGAGGTAGTTCTCTTCGAACAGCGCCACGCGAAGACGCAGATGAGCATGGCTGATCGTAGCCTGCTCATATGAGTGAGAACACCCCTGCGACCGAGAGCGCGCGGCGCTTCGACCTGCTCCCCGCATCTGCCATTCCCCTACAATCATCCGGTAGACACAGTGGCGGAAGGTGGAACATGGCTCTGACATCGATTGAGATCTGTGCCGGTGCAGGTGGTCAGGCCCTCGGCCTCGAACAGGCAGGTTTCGAGCACCTCGCTGTCGTCGAAATCGATCATCACGCCTGTCAGACCCTTCGAGAAAACCGGCCCGACTGGAATGTCGTCGAGGGGGACGTTGTCCCCTGGATCAAGGAACACGCACACGAATACCGCGGTGTTGATCTGGTTGCGGGAGGCGTCCCTTGCCCGCCCTTTTCTTATGCCGGAAAGCAACTCGGGGCTGACGATGAACGCGATCTTTTCCCCGCGATGATTGAGCTCGTCAACGTGGTTCGACCGCGCGCGATCATGATCGAAAACGTGCGCGGACTCCTCGATCCGAAGTTTGCGGCCTACCGCACCAGCGTCGAGGAACACTTGGCGCAGATCGGCTACTCCCTTCAGTGGAAGCTTCTGCAGGCCTCCGATTTCGGCGTTCCCCAGCTTCGTCCTCGTGTCATCGCGGTTGGTTTCCGCAATGATATTGCCGTTTCTTTTGAATACCCGTCACCTTCACCGCACCCTGCCCCCACGGTGGGAGAGACCCTCGTCGATCTCATGGCTGAGCGCGGGTGGAAGGGTGCACAGGCCTGGGCTGCTCGGGCGAACCGTATTGCGCCCACGCTCGTCGGCGGTTCCAAGAAGCATGGAGGCCCGGATCTGGGGCCAACCCGCGCCCGGCGCGCATGGGCTGAACTTGGTGTGAATGGATCGACCATTGCGCCACAGGCTCCCGACCCTGACTTTTCTGGTGATCCTCGCCTGACTGTCCGCATGGCTGCTCGCATCCAGGGTTTCCCTGACGATTGGGCGATCACCGGAGCGAAGACGCATGCGTATCGTCAGGTTGGGAATGCTTTCCCGCCTCCGGTCGCCCAGGCTGTCGGCCTGCAGATCGCGTCGGTGTTGGCGCGCGCAGATAAGTCCAGCGAGGCCGTCGCATGACTCTGAATCTCTCGCATGCGCGGGCGTTATTCCACCGCGAGCTCATCGAGACGAACACACTGTCCATCGATGCGTCCGGTGTCGCGAGCAATGCTGACAAGTCGCAGCAATTGTCGTGTGAACTTGCGCTGTCTATTGCTCGGTCATTAGGCGCATCACGAGGCGTTGGGAAGTTGAAGGCACAGAGTTCGGGTCGTCTCTTCGAATGTGCGGTGACCTCATTCCTTACGCGCACATTTCCTCTCCTCGCCCCTCTACGCCCCGGTGACTGGGACGTTCAAAACGTTGGCAGTACGCGCAGGGGTCATTTTCTCTCCCAGTTTGAGCCTTATCGCCACCTCGACGAATTAGCCGAGGCCATCACAGCGAAGCCCGCTCTCGCAGCCGTCCTCGGTAATTCCTACGACATTTCCCCGGACGTCCTCGTCGTGCGTCAGCCAATCAGTGCGCAGGAGCTGGGTGATTCTGGGATCGTCGTTGACGGGGTTGCCTCATATTCCCCGTTGCTGGCCTGTAACCAGTCCTCTCCGATCATTCACGCGGTTGTGTCGTGCAAGTGGACACTGCGTTCGGACCGGGCTCAGAATGCCCGTTCAGAAGCCCTGAATCTGATCAGAAACAGGAAGGGGCGTACGCCGCATATCGTGGTTGTGACAGGCGAGCCGACACCCTCGAGGCTTTCTTCACTCGCGCTGGGAACCGGCGACATCGACACCGTCTACCACTTTGCGCTCCCGGAACTCATCGAAGCAACACATGCTTCTGGCAACGACGAGGCGATACGCACTCTCGACACGCTGATTAACGGGCAGCGCCTGCGCGATATCGCAGATCTTCCGCTCGACCTGGCTATCTAGATCCCTTCTGACGGGCATATTAGTTGTGCCCCGGGGACACATCCCCGGGGCACACCCGTCTATTCCATCAGCTCACACGTCGAAAGGTGTGGAGATGACCATGCCGCCCGTCTCGATCTGTCCGGCCATGTCGGACAGGCCCAGCTTCAGATCGGAGGAGAGCATCGGTGTGTAGGCGCCGAAGCCGGTGAGGAGGACGCCGCCGGAGGCCAATGACACCGGAACGACGGACGCCTTCTCACCTGCGCTGGCCTGGGCAATGAGAGTGTCCATCGCGGTCTTGTAATCCACAACGATGCCCGTCAGCACGGGCGCGCCGATGGCTGAGCGGACCTCGTCGGAGATCTGGATGTAGCTGAACGCGTCCGCGAAGGACTGCGTGTCCGGCTGCTGCGTCACCGGCGCGCCGGACTGCCCGGACATCGGCGCGGTCTCTGCCGACTGGGCCTCGTCGCGGGTCAGGCCCTTGAGATCGGCCTTCGTCAGGCCCGACCACACGAGGCGAACCATTGGGTTCGCCGCCTCGGTGACAGCTCGCGCGGCGCCCTCGTTCGCATCACCGGCGAAGGGCACGATGATGTCGGCCCCCCGGGCGATGAAGTCGGCGGCCGCGCCGCGTACCTCGTCGGCACTGCCCGCGTAGGTGCCGTCGCTCGTCGCGGGGTTCCAACCGAGCACGCTGATCGACGTTCCGTTGGCGAGGTTGTAGGCGTCCACGCCCTGGGAGAATGCGGACATCTGCGAGCTCGTTACGTTGTCGCGCGCGCCACCGATGACTGCAAGCGCGCCCGTGGTCGTCATGCCCGCGGACGCGTAGCCGGCCAGGTAGGCGGCCTGCGAGGCGTCTACGTCGACGATGGACCCGTTCTTCAGGGAGGTTGCAGCTCCCTTGCTATCGACGAAGGAAGCTCCCACGAGGGCGAAGCGCACCTTCGGATTGGCGCGTGCGGCCTCGGAGATCGACGATGCCATCGTCGAATCCGCACCCACGATCAGCGTGCAGCCGGAGGCCACCAGCGAGGCGGGTGCCTCCGCGCCACTAGCCGCATCGAAGGCGACCGATGCATCGTTCGCGGCACCGGCGAGGGCCGTCGCGACGGGGTCCGTGGCGGCGTCGCCGTGGGCTCCTGAGATGGCGGCACAGACCTTCGCGGAGGCTGCGGGGGTGGCGGTGGGCGCGGTCGAGCAAGCTCCGAGGGCCACGGTGACCGCGGTCGCGGTGGTTGCGAGGGCGGCGATGGTCCGCTTGTTCACGTGTGATGCCTTTCGTCGGGGCTTCTTGCTGCCCAACACGCTACCAGTCTCATGGCCTCAGGCGGCGGGCGGGGCGGCGCACCTCACCCGAGAGCGAACGCGGCGCGACGAGGCCACCCCTCGCGGGAGCTAAGCCGGGGTATGCGTGAGTCAGCGTGGAAACGACGCGTCAGAGCAGGTCGAAGCGTCCCTGTTCGGCGAGCTGGTCGACGACCGCCTTCACCGACTGGGCGTGGTCGCGGCGCGTGACGAGGATAGCGTCAGGGGTGAGCGCGAGCGCCACGTCGGGCACACCGACGAGCGCCACGAGCGGCCCCTCACCGTTCTCCCCAAGGGCACCGAAGACCGCCGCGCCGTCAGAGTCAACGCGCAGCGCCTCGCCCAGGTTGCCCGCCTCCGCGACAATGCCGGTCAGGGCCTCGAAATCACCCAGGTCCGTCCAGCCCAGCTGCGCGTCGGCGGGAACGACGGCCACTCCCCCGTCGGCGGCGACGGGTTCAGCGATGGCATGATCGATCGCAATCTTCGTCAGATGTGGCCAGTTCTCCGCCAGCGTCTCCTCGAACGCGGGGGTGCCCCACGCGCGCGCAATCGTCTCCAGGCGTGCGTGCATGTCGGGCAGCAGGCGGGCCAGATGGGAGGCGAGCACACCCGCCGACACGATGAACATGCCCGCGTTCCACAGGTAGCCCGCGGCCACGTAGCGGGCAGCGGTATCTGCGTCCGGCTTCTCCACAAACTCGGCGACCCGGCGGGCGCCGCGCTCAGCGTCGGCTTCCCCGGCCTCGTCAGAGAGGGCCGGGCCGGGCGCGATGTACCCGTAGGCGGTCGAGGCCTCGGTGGGCGTCAGGCCGATCGTCACGACGTAGCCGTCGCGGGCGGCGCCGATCGCCGTCTCGACGGCGTCACGCAGCAGCTCGGGGCGGGCGATCAGGTGGTCGGCCGCGAAGGAGCCGACGATCGCGTCATCCCCGAAGCGTTCGCGCACGACGTAGGCGGCCAGGCCGATCGCGGCCATAGAATCGCGGCCCGACGGCTCGATGAGGAGCGTGCGATTATCCGACGAGGCAAACTCGGGAAGCTGCGCGAGCACGCCGTCACGGTGCGCCTGGCCGGTCACGATACTCACCGACGAGGCCAGCTCCTCCAGGCGGTCCACCGTGCCCTGCAGGAGGGTGCGTCCCGTGCCCGCCAGATCGAGGAGGAACTTGGGACGACGGCGCCGCGACAGCGGCCACAGGCGGGTGCCGGCTCCGCCGGCGGGAATAATCACGTGGAGGTCACTCATGCCCCCAGTATCGCAGATACGACGAGGGGGCGAGGCCCCAGCCCCGCCCCCTCGTGGAAAGCGTGTGCTACGCGAGTGTCACTCGGCGTCGCCCTCGGCGGCGGCCTCAGCCTCGCCCTCAGCGGCTTCCTCGGGCTCCTCGGGGGCGGCTTCCTGAACGGCGACGATAACCGTCTCGGCATCGAGCTCGACCTCAACGCCGGCGGGCAGCTTCAGGTCGGAGACGTGGACGGCGGAGCCGGCCTCGAGACCCTCGATGGAAACCTCGAGGTTCTCGGGGATGGAGGTGGCGGGGGCCTTCACCAGGATGGTGAACTCCTCGAGCGAGTGGACGGTGCCGGGGGTGGGCTCGCCAACGACGACGACGGGGACCTCAACGTCGACCTTCTCGCCGGCCTTGACGGCCAGGAAGTCGGCGTGCAGGATGTCGCGGCGCACGGGGTGAACCTGAACGTCCTTGACGAGGGCCAGCTGGGTCTTGCCGTCGATCTTCAGCTCAACGAGGGCGTTCTTGGAGCCGCGGACGATGAGGAAGAGGTCGTGGCCGGGAACGTCCAGGTGACGAGGCTCGGCGCCGTGGCCGTAGAGGACCGTGGGGACCTTGCCAGCGCGGCGGGCGCGGCGGGCAGCACCCTTACCAAACTCGGAACGCTCTTCGGCAAGCAGGACGGGGTTGTCGCTCATGTGTCTTTCCTTCGTTTCTCAGGTCCGGCGTCGGTGTCGGCAGAGTGAAGGAAACGCGAGGCATTTCAATTCAGGCCCTGTCGATAACGGCGGATACGGATCCGCCCTCGCCGGAGCAACCCCAATAGGTTACCTCACGACGAGGGCGGATGTGAAGCGGGAGCCGCTCAGTTAAAGAGCGATGTGACCGAACCGTCTTCGAAGACCTCGCGGATCGCGCGAGCCAGGAGCGGCGCGATGGAGAGGACGGTGAGCTGATCGAAGCGCTTCTCAGCGGGGATCGGCAGGGTGTCGGTGACGACAACCTCGGCGGCGCCGGACTCGGACAGGCGACGGGCCGCCGGGTCAGAGAGGATACCGTGCGTGGCCACGACGATGACCTTCTTCGCGCCGGCGTCCATGAGGACCTTGATGGCTTCAGTGATCGTGCCGGCGGTGTCGATCATGTCGTCCACGAGGACGCATTCCTTGCCTGCGACGTCACCAACGACGCGGTTCGCGACGGCGACGTTCGGGCGCGTGGTATCGCGGGTCTTGTGGACGAAAGCCAGGGGCGTGCCACCCAGCTTCTTCGACCACTTCTCGGCGACGCGGATGCGGCCCGCGTCCGGGGAGACAACTGCGGTGTTGGACAGGTCGACGCGGCCGCGCACGTAGTCCACGAGGACCGGCATGGCGAAGAGGTGGTCGACCGGGCCGTCGAAGAAGCCCTGCTCCTGCGACGCGTGCAGGTCGACGCTCATGATGCGGTCGGCGCCGGCAGCACGGTACAGGTCAGCCATGAGGCGAGCAGAGATGGGCTCGCGGCCCTGGTGCTTCTTGTCCTGACGCGAGTAGGGGTAGAAGGGAGCGACGACGGTGATGCGCTTGGCGGAGGCACGCTTGGCAGCATCGATCATGATGAGCTGCTCCATCACCCACTTGTTGATGTCGCCCGCGATGGACTGCAGGACGAACACGTCGGCGCCACGAACGGACTCGTTGAAGCGCACGTAAATCTCGCCGGAGGCGAAGTCGTAGGCCGTCACCGGCGAGACCCCACATCCGATTTCCTCGCCCACGGCGTGAGCCAGGTCCATGTGAGCTCGTCCAGAAACGAGGACGAGGTTCTTCTCTCCGGTGGTCACCAGTCCGCTCATGCGGTTGTCTCTCCTTGTGTTGGATCAGGCGCGAGGCGCCGCGATCAATGTGCCGATGGTGCTATATGGCGCAACCATCGTATCGGCTGCAACGCAGCCCTGGCCGATCCACGCGGTGGGAACCACACTGCGGTCCCCGATTTCCGCATCAATCAGCGTGGCGCTAGGACCGATTTCACAATCGGACCCAACGACGGTTGTCCCCCGCAGGCAGGTACCGGGGTAGATGGTGGTGTCCGCGCCGACGCTCACGTCGACGTCGATCCAGGTGGAGGCCGGGTCGACGATCGTCACACCGGCGCGCATGTGCACCTCGCAGATGCGACGGTTTATCTCGGCGCCCAGCTCGGCCAGCTGAACGCGGTCGTTGGCGCCCGCGCTCTGCCAGTGGTCGGTCAGCTCGAGGGCACCCGCGGTGCGTCCGGCCGGGGCGGCTGCCGCGAGGACGTCGGTCAGGTAAACCTCGCCCTGATCGTTGTCGGTGCCCAGCGAGGCCAGGGAGGCGCGCAGGAAATCAGCATCGAAAGCGTAGATGCCCGCGTTGATCTCGTTAATCGCGGCCTGCTCGGGCGTCGCGTCGCGCTGCTCGACGATCGCGGTGACCGTACCCGAGGCATCGCGGATGATGCGGCCGTAGCCGGTGGGGTCCTTGACGCGCGAGGTCAGGACGGTGACGGCGTGGCCAGCGGCCTCGTGGGTGGCGACCAGCTCGGCCAGGGTCTCCGTGGAGAGGAGGGGGACGTCGCCGTAGGTGACGACGATGGTGCCGGAAACGGGCTCGACGGCCTGATCGAGAGCCTCCAGGCCACACTGGACGGCGCGGCCGGTGCCGGGAATCTCGTCCTGGTCCGCGATGATGGCGCTGGGCAGGACGCGCTCGATTTCGGCGGCGACGACCTCGCGCTGATGACGGACGACGGCGACCAGATGCTGGGGGTCGAGGCCGTGGGCGGCGCGCAGGGCGTGTCCGATCATGGACAGGCCAGACAGGGGGTGAACGACCTTCGGGAGAGCGGATTTCATGCGCGTTCCCTGACCTGCGGCCAGGACGATGACGGCGGCGGGGCGAGACATGTTCCTCCTCGGGGTCTGCGGTCCCATCGGGACCGGTCGCTCCGCCCCTAGGATTCGAACCTAGACTAAAGGCACCAAAAACCTCTGTGCTGCCGTTACACCAAGGCGGAATGCGTCCACTGTGATGATACCTGCACCCCGCGTGCGCTTTCAAACGCGGCCTGGCGCCCGCGGCGTGGTCTGCACGTGGCCCAGCCCAGGCCTCGTGTGATACTGGGGTCATGGCTGAGAAGAGGACACGAATGAGCGGCTTCGCACGCCGCGAGCAGCTGGTGGCCGTGGGGCGCTCTCTGTTTGCCGAAAAGGGCTTCGGCGCGACCAGCGTCGAGGAGATCGCGGCCCGTGCGAAGGTCTCCAAGCCCGTCGTCTACGAGCACTTCGGAGGCAAGGAAGGCCTGTACGCGGTCATCGTCGACCGCGAGGTGCAGGCACTCATCTCCTCCCTGCAAACGTCCCTGGAGTCCTCGCAGCGCCCGCGCCTCATCCTGGAGAACGCGACCCTGGGACTGCTCGACTACATCGAGCGCAACACGGACGGCTTCCGCGTCCTCGTGCGCGACGCCCCCTCGGACCGCACGGCGGGTTCTTTCTCCTCCGTCATGGGCGACGTGGCGACCAGCGTCGAGCACATCATCGCCGAGCAGTTCAAGCGCTCGGACTTCGATGCGACCTGGTCACCCCTCTACGCCCAGATGCTCGTCGGGCTTATCGCGCAGGTCGGCCAGTGGTGGCTCGATGACCGGCGCATGAAGAAGGACGAGGTCGCCGCCCACGTCGTCAATCTCATTTGGAACGGCCAGCGCGGCCTGCGCCCCCACCCGACGCTGAGGGTGCGATCGGGCGACGGACGCTGAGTCTTTCTTTCCATACGACGAGGCCGTGGCGGGTCATCCCTGCCACGGCCTCGTCTGTGAGTGAGGCTCAGCGCGCCTCGAAGGAGAGGCAGTCAGCGGTGCCCGCGCCGACCGAGATGGCGGCGGCGGTGCACTCAAGCGCGGAGTTGTGGACGCAGTCGGCCTTCTGGCAGGCGCCAACGAAGGTCTCGGACTTGCCGAGGCCGCCCTTGACGGTCAGCGGAATGAAGGTCGTGCAGGAGGTCGAGTAACCGACGGTGATAGCGGCGGCTCCGCAGTTCTTCTCCTTGTTGTAGGAGCAGGAGGTGACGGAGCAGTCGAGGATGCGGGGCATATCTGCCATGAGAGTGTCCTTTTCAACGTGGCCCCGTGGGGCCTGAATGTAGCCGGTCGCGACCGGGTTGGCCGCGCTGTTGACACCAGTGATACGCCTTTTCGCAACACTTCCCAAACGAGGCGAGTTTTCGTTGCGATTCCAACGATGCTCCCGGGGTATGACGAGGTTATTTTCGCATTCACACCGTCACTAATTACGCAAATAAATGCGGCATTTCTTTTGCGTAATTCGGGTAGGTGAGCCTGCGCTGTACCGGTATGGCACACCTACCCCGATGCACGTCAGGGCAAGGAAACGCCCGCACCACCACAAGGCAGGGCGGGCGAATCCAACACAGAGCCGCTGATCAGGAAACGATCACTTCGCAGACCAGAAACGGACCACAATCGTGGTGCCATCGTCGGCCGGCTGCGAGCGCTCCAGGTCCGCAACATAGTTGTAGGAACCAGAGAAATCAGTCGTCGAGACGGGCAGGTACTCGGGCAGGTCGCCGAGCGTCACGTTGTAGACCCGCTTGCCGCCCTCCACGGAGTACTCCATGTCGGGGGTGATGGTCAGGCCATCCGCCTTGGACACCCAGTAGCGGTTGATCGTGCCATCGTTGCCGCGCTCGTCGCGCTGGTACCAGTAGAGGCTGTAGTTCTCAGACTCGGGGACGGTACGCACCACCTGGTCGCCCACGAGCACGTAGTTAACAACCTTCGCCTGCGCGGTGTCCATGGCCTCGTCGTCACGCTTGTTGTCGCGCAGCGTGATGCCACGAGCGGACAGGGCATCCTGACCCAGACCGAAGTCCGCGCGAATCTCCTCGGCGTAGGGGCGCACGATGAGGTTGTCCGAAACCGTGACGTTACGGATTTCGCCCTTCGCTTCCTGGAAATCAATCGCGCCGCGAGTCTTTCCATAGAAGTCATCCGTCGTACCGGAACGCACCAGCTTGTTGTGGGCGATCGTAATGCCCTGATCCGTGTTGAGGTCGAAGTTATGGCCATCAAACACAGTGTTCAGGCGAATGCCCGCGCCGGAGAAGTTGTTGACAATGAGGTTGTCCTTGATGACGTGGGACTTGCCACCGAAGATACCAATGCCCGAGGCTCGCCAGCCCAGTTCAACCGTGTTGCCAATGAAGGAGTTGCCCTCAGCGATACGCGCCTCACTGTGCGAATACGTGTCGATGCTCGACCAGGAGGCCAGGCCATCGTCACCATTGCCACGCACGGAGGAGTTACGAACCGTGGAGTCCTTGGTGCCCTGCGCGAAGTTCACGCCATCGGCAAGGTTGTTACGGATGCGAGCGTTCTCGATGACCATGCCGTTGGTGTAGAGCATCTGGCTGGCGTCCACGTAGTCGCCCATCCAGAAGCCACACTCAAAGTGCTCGACCCACACGTTGGCAACTCGGGTATCGTCACCGGCTTCACCGGAGAATCCCTTGTACTGAGCCTCCTGGTTGTAACGAGACTTCAGGTTCGAGGACATGGCGAAGTCGGTCAGCGTCTCATTGCTCGCGCCATGATTGAAGACAATGCCACCGCCCTTCGCCTGATCGGAGGTGAAGAAGATGTTGGTGTACCACAGGCCCGCGCCCTGGAAGGTCAGACCGGGGTGGCTAATGCCAATCTTGCCAGAGAATTCCCAGGTTCCTGCGGGAATGTAGACCGTCTTGGACGCGGTGTTCGCAGCCGCGTCCATGGCGGCGGCGAGAGCCGCGTCGTCAGCAACGCCATCGCCGGGTCGCGCATCGTTGTAGTCGGCGATACTCACGGCACCTTCGGGACGCTCGATGGCCGGTGCGGCCTGCTCGAGCTCGATGAAGTCGATGCCGTAGGAGTTCTGATCGTCGCCGACCTTGACAATCTGAATATGATCACCCTTCTGGACCTGACGGCCGAGCAGAGTGTGAACCTCGTCAAAACGGAAGCGCGCCCTCAGGCCTGCTCCCGACTCGTCGTACACGCTGCTGCCGCCAACGTACTGCCAGGCGCTCTCGGAGGAGAGGTCGAGGGTAGCGACCGTCTCATTGTTGACGCGCACATCAACGCGACCGGAGGTGTGATCCGGCAGCGTAAAACGCAGATCGAGAGCATTGGCAGCAGACGTCGCCGTGAAGTCCACAGAGGAGTTCTTGTTGTTCAGGGCCACATAGGACTGGTCCGAGGCCTCGATAGCCGTCGACTCGAGGTCGTCGGAGCGCTCGAGCGTCGTCCCGTCGGAGCGGCTCGCCTCCTCAGCCTCGTATCGCGTGTAGGGGACACTCGCGCCGTACTGGTCGTCGGCAGCAACCGCGCTGGGGACGAGTGCCGGCACCAGCGCAACAACGCCGAGCAGAGCCGCCCCTGCGATGAAGGGTCCTCGTTTCATATGTCTCTCAAGCCTCTTTTCATGCCCTGAAGCGCGCTCACGGCGTCGCTTCGCTCCTATGCTCCGCCCTATCGACGGAACCCGGGCACATAGTAGCCGATTTTTACCACTGTCAAAGAGTTGCTGAGAAATTTTCCCAGTCAAGAACCGTGCAATAGCGGAGAATGAGCCACATGCCAATATTTGCACTGTAAATATAATTTTGAGATTTCGATAGCGTGACAGGGATTGAGGGCGAGGCGCCGAGGCCTCGGCCGCAGCTGCGCTAGAGGCGATTGCCGCCGGCGCGACGCGTCAGCGACGCCGCGCCGGACAGGCTCGCCGTGACCCCACCGACGCCAACGATGTCAGGAAAGCCACTGACGCAGGAGAGGGCCCCCTGATGGATCCATATATCCGGCAAGTAGCTCATCAAAATCAATTTGCATCACCTGGGAGAGTTGATTGAGTTCCGGATGCACAGGAAAAATTGTGCGCACCTCCATCGGAATATGTGCACCATCCAAGGTCAGGCGGCCAGTGATAGGGGTGAGCTGTTCGAAACCCCACTGGGGCGAGACACTTTCAAGCCCCGAGGGCACATCGATTCGCGGCCACCCGCGACGCCACCGCGCCTTTTCGCCGATACGCATGATCGCCCATTTCAACATGATCTCGCCATAGTCGCTAATCATGGTAGGAACACGAGCTTCTAAATACTCACTCTCACCATAGAACGCTTGAGGACGACGCGAGTTCTTCGTGTCCCAAATGTGCTGCCAGCTTCGTCCTGAATCCCAAGTGAGCGCAATTCCGTCACCCTTGTAGACCGACGAAATCGCACCGCTAGTCCGAGCAAAATCAACCAGATCGACTGTCACAGACATCAGTTACTCCCTTTCGCTTCAAGTATGCCAAGTTGCAAACACTCACTCGCAGTGAGCGGGTAGTCACCAAGCATAAATTGCACCTGCCGCGCTCCCCCCGGCATCGAGAACTGCGGAACATTAATTCCCGTTCGAATAGAAAAACCGGTCGGCAACGTCACAATCCGATACTGATAGTAGGGATCATTCATCGCAAGAATATCGAGAGCTCGCTCTTCCAATGAAAAGGGGCTCCCATTTTCGGGCAGCTGCCAGAAATACTTTCCGTACGGGAGCCCAAGCCGATCCACGTAGGGACTAAATGTCTTCGTATAGGCAAGAAAACTCGTATAGGTTTTCACAGTGCTTCTATCCATTCGGGCGAGCACTGTCGGCCCATCCGGCATCCATTTCAAGACTCCCGAATTGGGAAAGTTCGGCGAGTGAACATCAGGGATCTGACTGGCGTCCATCTTTCTATTCCTTTCTACTCCATTCACTTGCGCAAGCTTATATACTCACGCACTTCATTGATACTCATACACGCGAGACTCTCATCGAACATAGGGCCTCCCAAGCCATCGCCGAAGCAATGGGCCACCGTCGGGAAGCATGTATGCGTGCAGCAGCTCAGAAGGAGAAACGTCGTAAAGCCACGCTAACGGAACACATAGGCGCTCGTCAGAAGCCTCAAAATCCAAATGCTCACCATTGGGGCCATCAAGGGCAACATAGCGCCATATTGGGGCTTCTTGAAGCTGCCAACCATTTGGCAATTGATCTTCCTCCATTGGTAGACCTAGCCACTCAAACCCGAGAGTGTGTCGCAAGATCGACACCGTATAGTTCAGCATCACCTTCTGCGTCAAATCGATCGAAGGTGAATTGAACATCCCTCCGCTCCGCACCTCCCCACGCTCCTCTATATCAAAACAATATACACCGTGGTCACACCAGAAGCGCATGTAAGAATGATTGCCATAATCAATACAACATTGACACTCCTTGCTATGGGCACCCACAAACACTTTCAAGCAAGCATACTTCTCCATAACAGACTTGTATTCATCAAGAAAGTCCAACAGGATGCTCCTTTCCTTTAAGAATCTTGTGCTTAATCAAGTCATTGACTGACGCAAAACTACCGTCGTCCTTAATCACCTGCAGCTGCGTTGCCCCACCCGGCTGTTGCCCCCAGGGAGCGACCTTCCCCGACTTGATGGTCCACCCTTCTGGTAAAGGATTCTCAGTGAACTCATACTGGTAATAGTGATCGTTCACCGAGTCCGGGCGCAGGGAGCGCTCCTCGAAGGAGGCGGGATGGCCGTCCTCGATGGCACCCAGGTAGTTACCGTCAGGATGCCCAATACGATCCACATCCCTACCGTAGTCCCGGATGTATTCCTCGACCGAGGAATACATAGTCGGCTCCCCGTCGTACCCGCCGTTCGGAGGCCAATCAATGATTCGTTCCTCAGTTCCGTCGGGCATCACTTTGATATACGAGTGCGCTTCCTCCCATTCGGCGTACGTACGCGAACTCCCATCCGGATTCACGCCCAGGACCAGCTCGCGTCGGCGTGCCATGTCCGCCCCCATCACGTCATCTACCAGCCCTTCATGCGGCGCAGGCTTGCCATCCAACTGATACGAATTAAGCGGCACCCTCGATGCCAGGTCCTCCGCACTTCGGGGAACGACACGTAGTCGTTTCTCCTTCCATTCATCGGCGAGATCTTCCATGCCGTGCGTGCGCAGATAGTCGTCCAGATGCGACGACAATCTTCCTACGGCCCCATCCGCGCCAATACCAAGACGACCCGCACCCTTCAGAGCAAGAGTGCCTAGCCCCATTCCCATATCCCGCAGCATCATGCCCTCGCCAATGAGAGGGAGGGATTCAAGCACTGCAGCAGCCCGAGCCGCATTTCCACCGCCGGCAGTAAGCGCAGCTAGAACTGCAGCCGGAACAAGTTCGCCGAGTGCGGCGCCGGGATCGTCTTTCCAGCCTTCGACATTGATCAGTGCTTCCCACATTTTCTTCGCGAAGCCTGCCGGGTCTGCCATAATCGCGTCACGTAGCGCAAACAAGTCCTCAAGTGAGATTTTGTTCTGCTTCTGCTTCGCTTGCAATTCGTCCCAGGTGATCCACCCCAGCATGTACCGCCCATAGTCACGCATCCCCTCCAGAGCTAATCCATACTGCATGGAGAGTAGGCCCCAAACGCCGTCAAAGATGCCCGCTACGGTACGTTTCGCAAAATGAACGGGGGCCCACGACGGATCCGGAGAACGGTTAGCCTGTTCGTACAAAGTCTGAGCAAGAGTCTCACCAGCAGCATCCGTGTCACTCACTGCTGCTTCGAAGTCGGCAACCGCTTGCGCTTTCATTGCCTCGCCGGGACGCGTGTCGCGCTCAGGATGGTAGGACAGGTCAAACACGGGCATTCCAAACATATCCTGCTTCGGATGCGCTGCTGCCCATTGCTGCTCGGCAAGTGCCGCGTCCACGGAAGCAACACCTGCCTCGTATGAAATCTTCGCCTGCGCAGCGCGTGCTTGCGCGTGCTCGAGCGTCGAGGCGTAGTTCTCCCACGCATCAGCCGCCCGCCCGAAAGTCGCTGAGGCGCACCACCACTTGTCCGGCTGCAGCTTGAAATGCTCCTGGAACTGATCGGCCGCACGTCCACTCCATCCGGATACTGAAATCTCCTGGAGCGACCACGCGATGCTCTCACAGTCGGATGCCCGGTCACGCATCACCGCAATACGTCCTCGAATGGAGCCGGGATCGCCCTCGATCTCGAACACGGGAGCCCCCGTGTGTCTCACGCTCACGTCAGCCTCCCAACACCAGTTGTTGCGTCGAGATACCAGCTGCTGCATCGCGAGCACGCGTCATCGCTTCCTCGCACGCGTCCATGTAATCCGAATAGATCCCCGCAACTCTACCTAATCGTCCGGAGGCCTCAGAAATATCTCGGAGCATTCCATTGAGTCCCTGATCCCACTTCGTATTAAAGCTCTCCAGCGCTCCAGCTACGACGGGATCGCCAACCATTCCAGAGTTGGGCGTATAGTCCGCGACATCATACGTTCTATTGCGTTCCTGCAGGTCACTCAATTCCGATACCGCAGTACCCAACGCCTCAAGATCGACTTCAAAATCATGACTTCCCATGCCACTTCACCCTAATCAACGGCAGCGAATGCACGGGTTTCCGCGTCAATGCCCGCCTGACGGATTTCTTCGAATGCCTGCTTCAGGGAATCCAAGGCACCGGCCATGTCATCCACTCGAGCGTCCATACGTTGCGCGCATTCCATTTGCGCCTGCCGCGCCTCGGAGCTATCCGTCCATTCGATAAGCTCATGCTCCACGAGGTCCGACATCTCGGTGCCCCCTTCCCGCAGTTTCAACGCCGCACGCTCGACATCATCCATGATGTAATTGACAGCAGTCTCATTGAAGACAAGGTCGTTCCCACTCATGATGCGCTCCTGAAGCTCAGCGCGATGTCGTTCAGATCCCCGCTCGCATCTTCCTCTGCTGCCACAAGCGCTTCATCGACTGAGATCAGTGCCTGCGTATAGCGCTCCAGGTCGGCCTGATGTGCGTTTGCGCCCTCACCCCACCGTTGTAGGGCGTCACTCAGAACCGATACATAGGGCCCATTCACTCGTGCAACGTCATCGAGAATGCAGGACTCAAGCATGTCTGCTACATCCATGAGCTTACTTTCGAAGTCAACCACATAACCAGCAGCCTTCGTTTGCGCACCAATGACAAGTCCAAAGCCAGGTCCACTCACAACACGCTCCTCCTCCATCGGAGAGAGAGCGGCTAACACCACTCGTTCAACCACTTGTTCAGTTGAACATCGTAGTCAATCACAGCACGACTCACTCGAGCAAATCAGCTGCCTCGAGCCATGCCTCCTCCAGCTCGTCCATCTCGGCCAGGACGTCCTGGTGGGCCGCGGAGACCTTCGTCAGCTCGGACACCGCCGAAGGATCCGTCGCCACCTGGATCGACAGCTTCTCCAGCTTCGCCTCCAGGGACGAGGCCTCGGCCCGCAGGCGCTCCAGCTTGCGTTCGATGCGGGCCACTTCCTTCTTGGCCGCGCGCCGCGCCGCAGCGTCACTCACGCCACCGCGAGCACTCCCCTGCCCAGCGCCCGCCTCGCCTGAGGAGGCGTCCGCGGAGGGAACGGCAGAGCGGGAGGCGGAGCCGGCCTCGTCGGCGCGAGAGGACGAACCAAACGCCCCGAAGTCGCCGGAGGCACGCATATCGAGGTACTGCTCGACGCCACCGGGCAGCGCGCGCACCTGGCCGTCGCCGAGGAGGGCGACCTGGTGGTCGGTGACCCGCTCGAGGAGGTAGCGGTCGTGGGAGACGACGATGAGGGTGCCCGGGAAGGTGTCGAGCAGGTCCTCCATGGACGCCAGGGTGTCGGTGTCGAGGTCGTTCGTGGGCTCGTCGAGGAGCAGCACGTTCGGCTGGCTCATGAGCAGGCGCATGAGCTGGAGGCGTCGGCGCTCACCGCCCGAGATTTCGCTGATGCGCGTGTAGGCGCGGGCGCGCGTGAATCCCATGCGTTCCGTCATCTGGGAGGCGCTGACCTCCTTGCCGTCCACGACGACGGTCTGGGCGACATCGGCGACGGCCTCGACGAGGCGCATGTCGGCCAGGGCGTCGAGCTCGTGCGTGTCCTGGGAGAGGGTAGCGACCTTGACGGTCTTGCCGCGCTTGACGCGCCCAGAGGTGGGCGCGAGGTCGCCGCGCAGCAGGTTGAGGATCGTCGTCTTGCCGGCGCCGTTGACGCCAACGATGCCGACGCGCTCAGCGGGGGCCAAGCGCCACGTGACGCCCTCAAGGATGCTCAGGCGCGAGCCGTCGGGGCGCGTGAAAGACACGGAGACGTCCTCGAGGTCGATGACGTCCTTGCCCAGGCGCGCGGTCGCCATCTTGACCAGCTCGACGGTGTCGCGCGGCGGTGGCACGTCGGCGATAAGCGCCTCGGCTGCGGCGATGTGGAACTTCGGCTTGGAGGTGCGGGCGGGGGCCCCGCGGCGCAGCCAGGCGAGCTCCTTGGTGAGCAGGTTAGCGCGCTTGGCGGCGGCCACGTCAGCCTGGCGCATGCGCTCAGCGCGGGCCAGCGTGTAGGCGGCGTAGGAGCCATCGTAGATTTCGACGTGCCCGGCGATCTGCGGGCGGTCACCGCCCGGGTCGACGCCGGGGACGACCTCCCAGATGTGCTCGCACACGGCGTCGAGGAACCAGCGGTCGTGGGTGACGGCCAGGAGCGCGCCGGACGCGCCGGGGCGGGCGAAGCGGGCGTTCAGGTGCGCGGCCAGCCAGGCCACGCCCTCGACGTCGAGGTGGTTGGTGGGCTCGTCCAGGCACACGATGTCTGCGGTGGCCGCGAGGACTCGGGCGAGCGCGACGCGGCGGCGCTGACCGCCCGACAGGGTGCCGACGAGGGCCGCGGGGTTAATGTCGGAGAGGAGACCGACGTGGATGTCGCGCACAGCCGGGTCGGAGGCCCATTCGTACTCCTCCATGCCGGGGTGAACGGCCTCGATGACGGTGTCCTCGGGGTTGAGGGTGTCCGCCTGGGTGAGGACGGCGACGCGCACGCCATCGCGTCGGGTCACCACTCCCCCGTCGGGTTCCTGCGTGCCGGCGACGATGCGCAGGAGCGTAGACTTTCCGGCGCCGTTGGGGCCGAGGATGCCGACGCGGCTACCGTCGTCGAGGCCGACCGTGACCCCTTCGAGGAGCTTGCGGGACCCCGCGAGGGCTCCGACGTTCTGAGTTCCGAGCAGGTGCGCCATCAGATGGCCTCCGTCGATTCAATGCGGGCACCGCACACGGGCCCGTGGGTGGGGATCGCGCGCGCGACCGTGGGCGCGTCGCTGAGGGTGGCTGCGAGGGCTTGGGCGTGCTCGGCGTCGCGCGCAAGGGCCGCGACGGTCGGGCCGGACCCGGACAGCGTAACGGCCAGTGCTCCCTCATCCTTCGCGGCACCGATAGTCTCGGCCAGCTCAGGGCGCAGGCGCAGGGCGGGCGCCTGCAGATCATTGACGAGGCAGTGGCGCAGTTCCTCAGGTTCCCCGCACAGGGCGGCGACTTCCTCGGGTGTGGGTTCAGCGAGGGCGGGCGCGCCGGCCGCGTCGACTCGGTCGAACTCGCTGAACACCTCGGGGGTGGACAGGCCCTCGCGGGACAGGAGCATGACCCAGTGGTGCTGCGCCCCGGCCTCGTCCCCTTCGCGCAAGACGCTCATGTGGTCACCGCGCCCGGTTCCCAGCGCGATGCCGCCCGCCAGACAAGCGGGGACGTCGGCGCCCAGCGAGCGGCCGATCGCCTCGAGTTGTTCGGCGCCCAGGCCCAGCTCCCACAGTTCATTGCAGGCCACCAGGGCGGCGGCCGCGTCCGCCGATCCGCCGGCCATGCCACCGGCGACAGGGACGCGCTTGTCGACGCGAATGCTCAGGCCCGCGGCGGTGGACGCCCAGGGGCCAGCGGCAGCAAGGCGCTGGAGGACGCGCGCGGCGCGCACCGCCAGGTGGGTCTGCGGGTCGAGGTCAGCCATCGCGCGGGTCGTGGCCTCGTCGATGCTCCCGTCGGGCAGGTACGCGATCGTCTCGACGCGCACGCCCGGCGTCTTGGAGGTGCGCACGGTGACGGTTTCGCGCAGGTTCAGGGCCTCGAAAACCGTGACGAGGGGGTGGTAGCCGTCGGGCGTCGGTGCGCCGACGCGCAGGGTCAGGTTGACTTTTCCAGGCGCACTGGCGCGCACTTCACGCATGACGTTCCTTCTTCCTGCCGTTTGTCTTCCCAGCCGCCGTCAGCGGGCCGCGGTCGACGCCTCGAGGGTGCCGTTGGCGCGAGCCTCGATAACGGCGCGTCCCAGCTCGACGAACTCCTCGATCGAGAGAGTCTCGCCACGACGCGTCGGATCGATACCCGCGGCGGACAGGAGAGCTTCGGAGGCCTCGGGGCCGCCCGCCCAGTTCTTCAGGGCCGCACGCAGGGTCTTGCGGCGCTGCCCGAAGGCCACGTCGGTGACCTCGAAGGTGGCGCGGCGCAGCTCGTCGTCCCCGCGCGGGGTCTCCAGGCGCGTGAGGCGCACGAGGGCACTATCGACGCCGGGCACGGGCCAAAACACCGAGCGACCAATCGTCCCCGCGCGCTCAACCGAGCCATACCAGGAGGCCTTCACCGAGGGCACGCCGTAGGTGCGCGATCCGGGGTCGGCGGCCAGGCGGTCCGCGACCTCGGCCTGGACCATGACGACGACGACCTGGATGGAGGGGAAGGCCTCGAGCATGTTGAGCAGAACCGGCACAGCCACGTTGTACGGCAGGTTCGCGACAAGCTTCGTGGGGGCGGGCCAGTCCACGCCGAAGTCATCGACGCCGCTGATCTCCGTGGCATCCATGGTGACGACATGGAAGCGGTCGGCGGCCTCACTCATGCGGGCGCGCACGGTCTCGGGCAGGGCTGCGGCCAGGGGCGGGTCGATCTCGACGGCACGCACGCGCGCGCCCACTTCCAGGAGTGCAAGCGTCAGGGAGCCGAGGCCAGGGCCGACCTCAACGACCTCGTCACCTTCTTCGACGCCGCCGGCGGCGACGATCTTGCGTACCGTGCCAGCGTCGTGCACGAAGTTCTGGCCCAGCACCTTCGTGGGGCGGATACCGAGCGCCTCGGAGATGGCCTTCACTTCAAGGGGGCCGAGGAGGCCCGTCTCAGAGGGGACGGCGCCCTCGGGCAGGGTCGGGTCGAGGCGGCGCGAATCGCGCTGGTTGCGGGGAGTGGAGGATCGGCTCACGGTGGCAAGTCTAGTGCACGGGGCCGACGAGGCCGGGGCAAGGTGCCCTGTGAGGCTCGGAGCGTCACGGGGCTTGCCACAAACTCACCTTCCCCGACAATGTTGCATGCAATTTAATCTGGTCAGATTTTAGGTATGGCCCAAAACCGCATGATTCCAACGACCGTAGTTCAGATCATGAAATACTCGACGGGGAATTGCATGCGAAATTGCGACAGGACGGCACTGGAATACGTCATGAATCCACTCGGCGGGCGATAGTGATCGCTCTACGCGGACAGGTTCCAGGCATCCGGATAGGTTAGCCGCATCCGGATAGGTTAATAAGCTATCCGGATGCTCATTACCTATCCATATCTTCACAACCTATCCGCATGTGTGCGCCCCGAGGGCCAGCCCTTCGCTCATCACATCCCTGACAGCAACGATGGGCATGGCGCGAGCCGCAGCGCGAGGCTCCGGCTAGGTGCCCTGTGAGGCTCAGAGCGTCACGGAGCGGGGGCAGGGGCAACGACGACCTCCACCTGATACTTGGCGGCCCGCTCACCAAGGACAGCGTTCACCTGCCCCTTGACTACCTCCCCCAACCGATTCTGAGCTTTATTCAGCAGGCCGTGTGCGACGGCCTCGTCTTTCGCAGCAGCCTCCCGATCCGCCAGGAAGGTCGTCACGTCGCCAACCTCAATCTGGTTAACGAGGGAGAAAGACTGGTCGTAGGTCTCAACAGACGCGGGATCAATCGATGAAGAGAGGACCTCAACAGCGGGGACGGTGACTGTTACAACATGAGCCTGTTCGTCAGCCTGAACTTGAATGCGACTCACGTCGGTCAGCCCAGCTTTCACCTCGCCCGAATAGGTGATGAGATAATGGGCGCCGGTACCCGGCACCTCCATGCCGAAGATCTTGGTTCCTTCCTCGGAGTATTTGCCCACCTGAGTGAAGTTATACGACTCAGTGGCAAGCTCACCGATGTCGGCAAATGAGTTTTTCACAAGAGTCGTATCTACCGTGACGACAGGAGCAGGCTCCTCCTGCGACGCACCGAGACCAAGCATCGGCCCAATGTTCGCTCCACCTGCAAAGCATGCAATGGCGCCGATAACGGCCCCACCAGTTTTAACAACTCCCATCAAACCCACAACAACCTCACTGACATCAACGGGATAAGTGTTGAGTGACCTAATGCGCTTGATTGTACAGTAAGCGTCAATGGGCGACAAGGGATGTCTCTTCGCGCGCAACTGCCGCAGTTACGCGGATAGGTTAGCCGCATCTGGATAGGTTATCCGTGTGCGGATAGGTTATCGACATGCGGATAGCTTATTTTCCTATCCACATGCGCATAACCTATCCGCATCTTCATAACCTATCCACACGCCAGCGGTGAGCCAGATTCTCACCTTCCCCAACAATCTCGCACGTAATTTAACCTGTTCAGTTTCTAGCCACGGTTCAAAACCGCATGATTCCAACGATGCGATTTCAAATCTTGAAACAGCTGATAGGGAATTACGTGCGAAATTGCGGTGGGAGCGCACCGACGCACCACCACACCGACGCACCTCCGACACAAAGGGCCGGGCCCGACAACTGTCGTTGTCGGGCCCGGCCCCACGCAGCTCTCAGGCTTAGTACCAGCCCACGGCGTTCGAGTGCGCCCACGCGGAACACGGCGTGCCGTAGCGGCCCTTGATGTAGCCGATACCCCAGTTGATCTGGGTGATCGGGTTGGTGCGCCAGTCGGCACCGGCCGAAGCCATCTTAGAACCGGGCAGGGCCTGCGGGATACCGTAGGCACCCGACGAGGCATTCTCGGCGTAGGGGTTCCACTGCGACTCACGGTTCCACAGGAGGACCAGGCACTGGTATTCGCTGTCGCCCCAGCCCTGGGCTGCGACGAGAGGCTTGGCCAGCGAACGCGGATCTTCGCCCGAGTAGGTCGTCGGCACAGCACCCGCCGCGGCGGCAGCAGCCGCAGCAGCAGCGGCAGTAGCGGAATCCGCGTTCTTCGTGTCGGCAGCGATCGCGGCGATCTCTTCCTTCGTTGAGATCGTGCCGAGCTTCGCGCGATAGCGCACGGAGGTGGTGCCGTCCGCCTCGGTTTTCTCCTCAAGGGTGGCCTTGGGATCAATGCCCGCGGCAACGAGGGCGGCCGGGGTCGCCTCCTTCGTTCCTTCACTGCGCACCTGAGTGACGGGCTGCGAGGTGGAATGCTCGGTGATCGGCACGGAGGTCAGGACCTCGTCACCGTTCTTTTCCTGCCACACGGTCCACGTCGTCGCACCATTGACGCCGGCAGTGGTCACCTGGGACTCGCCCACGAACAGGTCGGCGCTGGTCGTCGTCGTCTCGCTGAAGGGAATTTCAACGGTTTCGGTGGCTTCGCCGCGGGTCACGCGACTCACGTTGATCGTGAGTTCGCCAGTGGGGCCGTTGGAGACGGTGACGCGGTCCAGGGGGTGCACGGAGACTCCGGCGGCCTCGAGGATGGCGCGCGCGTCCTGGCCGGGACGTGCGGCGACCTCGCGGGTCGAGCCGTCCACCGTGACCGAGACGTTGCGGGCGCGCGAGACGAGCGGGGTCAGCTCATCGCGGGACGAGGAGCGGTCCGCCGCGAGCGAGACAGCCGAGCCGAGCGGCGCAGCGTCGGCGAGGATACTGTCCGCGGAGGAGGCCGTGGTCCACAGGGTGCGTGTCTGCCCGTCGACGTTCACTGTGTAGGCCTTCGAGGTACGCACGACGATCGTGTCGCCGTCGCGCACGGCCTCACCCGGGCCGGGCTGCACGAGGTCGTTGCTGCCAACGCTCACGCCGGCGGCCTTGAGCGCATCGCCGACAGTGTTGCCCCACGAGGTGACGGGACGGGACACGCCGTTCACCTCAAGCATGACGGAGGTGTGCGAGGAGGCGACGCCGACGCCGGCGATGCCGAAGACACCCGCCGAGGCCAGGGCCGCGACTCCGAGAACGGCGCGCGGAGAGGGGGTAAAGGAGCGCAGCCGGCCACCGAGGACGTGCAGGGCGCTGGCGGCGGACGCACTCAGGGAGGTGCTCAGATGATGGCTCACAATTCTCCAGTTACTCGCTATTGGTACTGCTGGTCAGCTTAGCGTGAGCGCCCGCTGGCACGCCAGAGTCCTGGCGCGCCAGCGGGCAATGTCACGTCAGACGAGGCCGAGCTTGTAGGCGCAGCCCCACTGGCCCCAACCGGAGCGCTGCTGGAGCATGCGCGCACGCATGGTCTGCTCCTCGGCGGAAGCATCGGAGGGCAGGCCGGATCCGCCCACGGAACGCCACGTCGGCAGCGAGAACTGATACATGCCGTAGTAGCCGTTACCCGTGTTGATCGAGGGGTTACCGCCGGACTCGCACTGAGCGATAGCAGCCCAGATCGCCGCATCGTCGCCGGAGACGGCGGCGGGAGCAGAGGCGGACGAAGAGGAAGCGGAGGAACCTGAAGAATCAGACGAGGAGGACGACTTCGAGGCAGCATCCTCGGCCTTCTTGGCCTTCGTGCCCTTCGACACGATGCGCTTGGTGGGCTCGGTGCGCGTCGTAGACAGGACGGCGGAGACGGTGACGTTGCCGTCGACGGTCTCCTGATAGGTCTCGGTCACCTCAGACCCGGCCACGCCCTCCTGGACGGTCTTCTCGGTGCCTTCTTCGGCCTCGGCGTCCTCACGCTCTTCGGTCTCGTAGGGGATCTCGGTCGTGGAGGACACGTTGCCGCGCACGACGCGCGCGACGCGCAAGGTGGCCTCGCCGCCGTTGTGTTCCAGGGTCACACGGTCAATCGGACCGGCGCTGATACCGGCCTTCTCGAGGATCGCGGTCGTGCCTTCGTCGGAGGAGGCGACGACGTCGGTCGTGGCGCCGTCGGCGATGACGTGGATCGTCTCTCCGGCCTCGGCAACGGGCATCTCGGCGCGGGTGTAGGAGCGGTCGGCGGCCATCGACGAGGCGGACGCCGGCAGGGCCGCAAGCACGCCGTGGATGGACGAGGCGGTGGACCATGCGGTGGTCTGGTTGCCGTCGACGGTCACGTTGTATTCGGTGGCGGTACGCACGACGACGGTATCGCCGTTCGCAACGCTCTGATCGGAAGCAGGGGCGACGAGGTCATGGGCGCCGACGGAGACACCGGCCGTGCTCAGGGCGTCGCCTGCGGTCGTGAAGAAGCCAGACACGTCGTGGGTGACGCCGTCAACTTCGACGGTCACGTGACGATAGGAGGTGCCGATGGCGGTAGCAGCGGTGCCGGCCACCAGGAGGGCCGTCGCGGCGGCGACGGAAATAACGGTTGTGCGGGAGGGCTGAACGCTCACGTGTCTCCAGACGTTGAAGGTTCCGCTTCGAGGGTCGTATCGACGCATGTGCCGCAGGACGGGGCGCGTACGGACGAGTCGCTCGAATTGGACTGACACACCCACCGTAACCAATTTGTTACCGTTATGCGACCACTTTGACGCAATTCACCAGCATGTGGGCACCGTTCGACACGACGCGAAGGCCTCGTCAAACCCGCGTCATCACGGGCAAAAGGTCCCTCACCAGGTGCCGTAGACCGCCTCAGTGTTCGCCCTCAGCTGGTCGCACGCCACGGCTTCGCTGACGCCCCACTGGTCCGCAATGAAGCGGACCGTGTGCGCCATGACGTAGGAGGCGTTGGGGCAGCCACGCCACGGCACGGGCGTCAGGTAGGGGGCATCGGTCTCGACGAGGACGAGCTCTCGCGGCAGGACCGCGAGCGCGGCGCGCAGATCGGAGTTCGCGGGGTAGGTGATGGGGCCGGCGAAGGAGGCGTACCAGCCGCGTTCGGCGAGGCGCTGCGCCATGGCGGCGTCCCCCGAGTAGCAGTGGAAGACGATGCGCTGGTCTGAGCTGGCGCACTCGCGGAGGATCTCCAGCGTGTCCTCGTGGGCGTCGCGGTCGTGGATCTGGAGGGGCAGGTCGGCGCGCTGCGCCATCTCGATGTGTGCGCGGAAGGACTCCTTCTGCGCCTCGCGGCCGGGTTCGGCCGTGCGGAAGTAGTCCAGGCCGCTCTCCCCTACCGCGACGACCATCGGGTCGCCGAGGCGCTTCTCGACCTCAACCAGCGCCTCGACGAGGGGCACGTGGTAGTCGCGCACCGTGGGGACCAGCCCGTCGGGCGAGGGGTCGGCGCAGCCCGCGTGCAGGGCCGCGTCGTTGGGGTGGATCGCGATCGCGACGCGCACGCCCTCGTGTGCGCGGGCCAGCTTGATCATCGGGTCGAAGTCGGGCAGCTCGCAGGCGCTCGAAATCATGCGGGTGACGCCCACCTCGCGGGCACGGTCCAGCTGCTCCTCGAGGCTGAGCGCCACGCCCTCGCGCTTGGGGATCTCGCCGACGTGGGTGGGCAGGTGCGTATGGTTATCCACCACGGGCGCCGCCAGGGGAGCGGGCGCGTCGGGCCAGGGACGAGGCTTACGCGGGCTCATGCGAGAACAGTGACCTTTCGGGGAAACGAGGCGAGGGGGACGCAGGGGACCTCAGCGTGTGAGCACGACGCCGCGGGAGACCTCTTCGGCGGCCTCGTCGCCCAGGAGCTGGCGCACGAGTTCGATGCCGAGTTCGAGGGCGGTTCCGGCGCCTCGGCTGGTCGTGATGAACTCGTCGGCGACGACCGGATTCTCGTGAACGATCGCACCGCCCTCGGCGATGGCCTTAATGAACGCGGGGTTGGCGGTCGCATGGCGGCCGTCGAGGACGCCCAGCTCAGACAGGATCGAGGGGGCCGCGCAGATCGCCGCGATGGGCAAAGATTCGTCAGAGCGACGCAGCACCTCGGTCTGGATCGCGGGCGTGGCCTTCAGGTTCAGGGTGCCGGGCATACCGCCGGGCAGGAAGAGGACGGTGTAGGTGGACAGGTCCACGTCCTCGAGCATGAGGTCGGCGACGACTCGGATGCCGTGCGAGCTGGTCACGTGGCGCGCGTCGGTCACGGAGATCAGGTCCGAGCGCACACCGGCGCGGTACAGGACATCGGCGACGGCCAGGGCCTCGACCTCTTCGAAGCCTTCGGCCAGCATGATGGCGACGGTCGCGTCGGTGGCAAGCTTTTCGGGAGTGGGCATGGTTTCTCTTTCCTCAGGGCAACGGCAACAAGCGTTACGTCCAGGTTAGCGCAGGCGAGCCTGCCCCGAAAACGCGCCACGGCCTCGCCCCACAGTGGGACGAGGCCGCGTGTCTCACTCGGAGCGCAGCGCTTCGACCGGGTCCTGACGCGAGGCGCGCGAGGCCGGGATAATGCCGGCGATGACGGTCAGGCCGACGGAGACGCCGATCAGGACGAGCGCTGTCACGGGTGAGAGCTGAGCGATGTTGTCCACGTTGAAGGAGGAGTGAGCGATACCGTTGGCGATCGCGCACAGCCCGTACGTCACGCCCACGCCCATCACGCCAGCCAACAGGCCTTCGATGACGGTCTCAGCGTTGAAGACGCGCGACACGTCGCCCTTCGAGGCACCAATCGAGCGCAGGATACCGATTTCCTTACGGCGCTCGAGCACCGAAATGTAGGTGATGATTGCGATCATGATCGAGGAGACCACGAGCGAGATCGACACGAAGGCGATGAGCAGCCAGGAGATGATGTCAACGATCTTGGTCACTGAGCTCATGAGCGCACCCATGACGTCGGAGTAAGTGATGACCTTGTCGGTCGCGCCCGCCGCCTTGTTATCGGCGTTGTAGGCGTCGAGGGCGGCCTTCACCTTGTCCTTGTCCGCGAAGGACTTGGGGTAGATCGAGATGTTCGACGGGGAGGCGATATCCGCCCATCCCAGGTTCCTCAGGTTCGTCTCCAGGGTCGGCACGTTCGTGGAGAACATGGTCGCCATGAGGGCCGCGAGGGACTTCTCGTCCAGGTTGGAGTGGAAAGCATCGGCGAACGCCTGCGGATCCATGGAGAAGGCGCTCGACATGTTGGTGGCGAACTGCTCCATGGTGGCACCAATCTGGTTGCCGATCGTGGTCGACAGCTGCGTCATCATCGAGGTCATCGCGTTGGTCATCGCTTCCTGCATGACCTGGCCGATGACGGCGCTCACCCCCTGCGTGAGGGTGGTCCCCAGCTGGGCGGCGATCTGCGCGGAGATCGCGTTCATGACCTGGGTGGACACGTCGGTGCCGACCTGGGCCAGGGCGGGGTCATCCCCGAGCGCCTTCGTCAGGTTCGCCGCGAGTTTCTGGGAGTCGACGACCTGGTCTGAGGAGACGGCCGCTCGCAACTGCTCCATCACCTGGGGCTGGGAGAAATAGGCCGAGGCCAGGGTCGCGAAGTCCGTCGAGCCTCCCGCCTCGATCTGCTCGCGGGCGTAGTCCTGGAACCCCTGGGCGATCTGGGACGCCTGCGCGCTCAGGTAGTCGGCGGCGCCATCCTTGACGGCACCGTCGGCCAGGGCCGAGCGAATAATCGTCGGGAAGTCCACGTTGGCTAGCTGCGGCAGGTCCTTGCTCAGCTCCCCGAAGTCGAGGCCGGACAGATTAAAGGTCATGCCCGACTGGGCGCCCGACTGGGCACCGGACTGCGCGGCGAGGGCCGACAGGTCGATGGTGGACAGGTCCAGGCCCGACATGTCGAGGTTCGAAAAATCGAGGCCCGACAGGTCCATGCCGGAAAAATCGAGGCCCGACAGGTCCATCTGCATCTTCTCGGGGTCGATCTGGAAGGCAGCGGAAAGCTTGGACTCGTCCACCGTGAACAGGGAGGACATGTCGAAGCCGCCGGACTGGCTCTTCTGATTGTCCGCCAGTTCCTTGAAGGTCTTGCCAGTGAACACGTCGACGTCGGGCTTGGCTCGCTGCGCCTTGACGATCGGGCTGGCGGCCGCCTCCTCGATGATCTGGTAGGTCAGGGCAGGCGTGTAGGCGATGCCCTGACGCAGGGCGCCGCCCTTGTCGGAGTTGGGCTTGACGATGCCGGAGATCGTCAGCTGCTGGCCACCATCCACGAGCTTCTTCATGAAGTCCGCGTCGGAGGAGCGGTCGGTCCACACCTTGTAGGTGTCGTCCCACGTGTACTTGTCGAAGGCGTTGACGCGGCGGAAGGTGGTGCCCAGGATCGTAGAGTAGTCGTAGGTGGCGGTGCTCGCCCCCGACTGGGTGCCCGACTGCGCGCCGGACTGGCTCTTGCCCGTGAGAGCGCCCTGATAGTACTGACGCATCAGGTCATCGAATTCCTTGTGGTTCTTCAGGCCAAGCGTGTACTCGAAGACGTTGGGGATATTACCGTCCTCATCGAGGACGAGGACCACCTGGTTCGCGCCGGTCGGCCAGGAGCCGGCGACCACGTCGTACGCGGAGGTGTACAGCGAGGTCGTGGCGGGCATCTGGTAGAAGGCGTTCGTCTGTACCATCGACCCGAAGGCACCCCCGCCGAAACCCGCCTCCATCTGCTTCATCGACTGGTCGGGGCTGACCTGCACGGTCTCCTTGGACGTGTCGGACTGGTAGATCTGCGGGACGATGTCGTAGTCGTATTCGATCGCGTTGACCATCGTGTTGATGTCGCCGCCGTTGTTGTCCAGGTAGGTCTTGAGGGAGGCGAGGTCGTTCGTCTTCGCGTCGCGGATCGTGTCGGCGAAGGTACGCAGCTTGGAGACGCCGACCTTGCCGTCGGGCGCGGGCTGGGAGTCCTTCGAGTCCGAGGCCGACACAGACAGGGCGGCCGTCATGTCGATGCCGGTCTTTTGGATCGTCAGCGGATACGCGCCCAGCGTCTCCTCTTCGGTTTTGGCGATATAGGCATTGGTTCCGTTGGCCAGCGCGAGGATCGCGGCGATACCGATGATGCCGATGGACCCCGCGAAGGAGGTCATGAGGGTGCGGCCCTTCTTCGTCATCAGGTTGTTGGCCGACAGGGACAGGGCCGTCAGGAAACCCATCGAGGTGCGGCGCGCGGGCTTAGCCTCGCGGCGGTCTTCGGCGGCGGGAACGAAAGGATCCGAGTCGGCGACGATGCAGCCGTCGGCCAGCTCGACGATGCGGGTCGCGTACTGGTGGGCTAGCTCGGGGTTGTGCGTCACCATGATGACGAGGCGGTCGCGGGCCACGTCGCGCAGCAGGTCCATGACCTGCACGCTCGTCTTGGAGTCGAGGGCGCCGGTGGGCTCGTCGGCCAGAAGGATCTCGGGGTCGTTGATGAGGGCGCGCGCGATGGCGACGCGCTGCATCTGGCCGCCCGACATCTGCGAGGGCTTCTTGTGGACGTGTTCCTTCAGGCCGACGCGCGTCAGGGCATCGAGGGCGCGCTTGCGGCGCTCGGAGCGCGAGACGCCCGACAGGGTCAGGGCCAGCTCGACGTTGGCCAGGACACTCTGGTGCGGGATCAGGTTGTAGGCCTGGAAGACGAAGCCGATGCGGTTGTTGCGGTAGGCGTCCCAGTCGCGGGCTTTGTAGTCCTTCGTCGAAATGCCATCGATGACCAGGTCGCCGCTCTGGAAACGGTCGAGGCCACCGATGACGTTAAGCATCGTCGTCTTACCGGAGCCGGACTGGCCCAGCACGGCCACGAACTCGTTATCACGAAACGCCACGGAGACCTTGTTGAGCGCCACCTGCACGAGGTTGGCGGTCTGATAGGCCTTGACGATCTCCTTGAGCTCTAGCACGCTTCTTCCTCACATCTGCTGTTGATTCCGCAGACAAGTCTAGGTGAGTGACCGTCGCTCAAGACCGATGCTGTTCACTGACTGACCCCTGATCGTCCCCTGACCCGACCCTGACGACAGTTCCGCACGCCACAGTCCCTTGGTCGAAACCCCGCCCCGGCCTCGTTCATTGGGCCCGCTCCCCGGAGGCGACAGACCGAGCGAGTAGACTGGTTCCATGACCGACCTCACCCAGATTCCCGTGCCCAACGAGGGTCCGATCGCCGACAAAGTTACGGAAATCTACGAGCGGTCCTTCCCGCCCGAGGAACAGGTCCCCCTTCCCGAGCTGGCGCAGAGCGCCATGCGCGACGAGGTCGATTTCCTTGCCTGGATCGACCCCTCCCTCCCTGCGGGCGAGGACGGGGCGGGCAACGTGGTCGCCCTGACGTTCTCCTTCGCTTTCCCGGACCTGTTCTACCTGGGCTTCCTCGCGGTGGACGGGTCCGTGCGCAGCGCGGGCTACGGCTCGCGCATCCTCACGCACATCCGCGAGCGCTACGGCGACGTGCCGCAGCTGCTCGAAATCGAGCCGGTCGTCCGCGAGGCCGGGAACTACCAGCAGCGCGTGCGACGCCTGGCGTTCTATGAGCGCAACGGCTTTACGGTGACGAACATGCTCACGCACGAGGCCGGCCAGACCTACCGGGTCCTGGCGCGCGACGGCGTCGTCACCCCGCAGCGCCTGGAGGAGGCACTCAACTCGGTGAGCGAGAACCCGGCCTACGCCTCGCGGGTGACGACGGACTGACGTCTGCGCACACTCAGTGGCCGACGCCGCCGCTGGAGACCAGGAGGATCTCCTCGTTGTCGAGTCGCGCGAGCGCGCCTTCCAGTGCCGCCGAGGAGAAGATGCCCTCATCGCGGGCCTGCAAGAGCGCGTCACGCTGGGCGTGGATCGCCTCCAGCGCCAGTTCACGGATCTGGTCACGCGTGAAGGAACGCTCAACCTCTTCCTCGCTCATGTCGACGGTGCCGTGGCCATCGTCGTCGCTGTCGCCAGCGGCATCCTGGAGGATGTCCGTCAAGACGCGGTCCGCGGCGTGCGCACTCCGCGCTTGCTCACCCATGGCCTCGTCAGTGAGCGCATGTCCCAGCCGGGAGAGTGTGCGCGAGACACCCGCGGAGAGCAGGGTCTGGCCGTCGACCTCATGGATCGCCTGGGCGAGGGCGGTGTCCACCAGCGCGGAGCCCATCACCTTCAGGAGCTTGGCGCGTTCCTCCTCGGAGATATCGCCCGTGGCCATCTGGGGTTTGACGATGCGAATGAGTCCGGGGAGGGTCAGGCCCTGGATGACGAGGGCACCCGCCGCGATGAACAGGGCGATCGTGAGCAGCAGCGCGCGCATCGGCGCATGCGTCGAGATAGTTTGCGCGGCGGCCAGGGTGATCGCGCCTCGCATGCCCGCCCACACGATGACGCTGCCCTCGCGCGGCCCCAGCGGCTCATTCGCGAAGTAGTCCAGGTCCGATCCGCGCATCGCGTTACGGCGCGCGCGCCGCTTGAGGCGGCGACGATAGTGGTTAAGCGCGTTCTCCCAGTGCTCGGGGCTCAGGTCGCGGGCCTCGAGCATGTCGGCGTCGACTTCGCAGGCCTTGTTCATGCGTTTCTCGAAGCGCGCGATTCGCGAGTTCTCAACTTCGTAGCGGCGTTGACGGTGGGTACGGCGGTGGTCCAGCCAGGCGAGCATGATGGCGATGAAGATGGCTCGCATGACCATGATGAGCGCGCCGAGGATGACGGCGAGGAACGCGGCGAAGGCCAGGCCACCGGAGAACGCGGCGGTCTCCTCGACGATGCCGAAGGCCTGCAGGCCCATCGTCAGGAAGATCCCGCTCTCCAAGACGAGCGTCATGGTCTGCCAGTTCTGCTGGGAGAAACGCCTGTTCGCCGCGGAGATAACGGCCGCGCGTCGGCTCGAGACGACCAGTCCGGCGACGACGGCCGCAACGAGGCCGGACCCTCCCAGGTGCTCGGCGGGGACCGATGCGATGAAGGGCATCGCGAAGGAGAAAACCGTGTCGGCCGAGGGATCCTTGATGAGGGCGCGCAGACGCACGCCGACCTCGCCGACGACCCAGCCAATACCCGCAGCGATACCGAGGGCGATGGCGACCTTACCGATGAGCGGGCCCGGGTGGAGGGCGTGTTCGTCAGCGGCCAGGCCGGCGCTCATCGCTGCGGAGAGCATGACCAGCGAGGTCGCGTCGTTAAAGAGCCCCTCGCCTTCGAGGACTGTGATGATGCGGTGGGAGACACCCGAGCGTTTCGCGATCGAGATGGCGACCGCGTCGGTCGGCGACAGGACCGCGCCCAGCGCGACACCCCAGGGCAGGGAGATCGCGGGGACCAGCCAGTTGATGACGAAGCCGACCGCGAAGGCGGACAGGAACACGAGGGGAATCGCGAGCATCGCGACGGCCTGCATCTCGCGCCGGAAGTCCATGGTCGGCATACGCACGGCCGCCGAGAACAGCAGGGGTGGCAGCACCATCTCGAGGATGATGTTCGGCTCAATCTCGATGGCCCCCACCTGCGGCAGGAACCCGATCACCAGGCCGACGACCAGCAGGATCAGGGGGGATGCCACGCCCACCTTCGGGGCGATGAATTGGCAGGCCACGATGATGAGCATTCCGGCCACGGCAATAAGAAGGGGTTCCACAGGTCAATTGTATTGCGAGCAACCCCACCAGCGCCGTTGCCATCTCACTACAGCGGCTACGCGCGCCGCGAACTCGCGCGGCGTACCACGCCCCGCCCGCATGGCCTCGACACCATCCCCGAATGTCAAACAGACCCACACGATCAGAGCACGCGCTACAATCGACGCATCGTTTCAAGGAGGTTCTCATGACCGCTTACGACCACTCGTCGGGGTACACCTACGGCACCGATGCCGTCCCCACATCCCCGCTCACACTCGAGGATCTACGCCAGATCGAGGCCGCCGCACACGTCCAGCCCGGTGACGCAGAGCTGCTCTCACGAGCAGAACCCATCCTGGCGCCACACGCTATGGAAATGGTCGACACGTGGCGCGGAATTCTGGCTCAAAAGACGTATCTGGCAGCACATTCCGCGCACCCGGACGGGCAGCCAAACCCCGAGTACGCGCAGGCGTCAAAGCCGCGCTTCGCCCAGTGGATCATCGACATGTGCACGCGCGAGCGTGACCAGGCGTGGTTGGACTACCAGTACCTGATCGGCGCACGGCACATGTCCGCAGCGAAGAACGCGGCGGATGGGGCGGACTCGACACCATTCGTGCCCCTGCGCTACGTGCTCGCCTTCATCGCGCCCACTGTGGAGGTCGGTCACCGTCTCCTCGCGGAGGGCTTCGAGGGTGACGAACTGAGCGCCGTCCGTGATGCCTGGACTCGCGCTGTGACTGTCGCCGTGACAGTGTGGGCGTATGCCTACCGCGATCACCCCGAGCAGTTCTGACCCGGCGCTCGCCTGCTACGTCTCCCCCATCGGCAGCATCACGCTGGCCGCTCGGGACGGTTCGCTCGTCGGTATGTGGGTGGCCGGGCAGCGCTTCTTCGGTCGCCCCTACGGCATCGACGAGGCCTCGGCACACCCGGCGGTCGATCTGACCTCACCCGATTCACGGGAGGGCGCCCTCGCGCGGGCCCGTTGGGACGAGGCCGATGCGCGCGCTCTTCGGGCCGCCGCATCGTGGCTCGACGGATACTTCGCGGGCGAGGCCTCCTCCCCCGCCGCCGTTCCTCTCGCGCCCACGGGCACCGACTTTCAACAGCGCGTGTGGGAGGCGATGGACACCATCCCCTACGGCGCGACGCGCACGTACGGGCAGATCGTCACCCAGCTGCGGGGCGCGGGCATCCCCGCGTCAGCTCAGTCGGTCGGCGGCGCGGTCGGTCGCAATCCCCTGCTCCTCATCCGCCCCTGCCACCGCGTTGTGGCGGCCAGCGGCCCGGGCGGCTACGCGGCGGGAGGCGACGCAAAAGCCTGGCTGCTCGCGCACGAGGCGGCCACGGCCTCGTCGGTGAGCTGACTCAGTCGTTCGCCCGGTCGGCCTCGAGAGCCTCCTCGACCAAGGCCTCGTCGACGGGCAGGGCCGCGCGAACGTAAGCGGCGGCATCATCCTGCGTGTCGGCGATCTGCTCGGCGATCGTGTCGGCCTCGCGGCGCAGCTCGGCGCCATCGACGACCGAGGCCTGCGCGAGGGTACGGGCCTGGGCGCGGTGCTCGTCCGTGTACTCCAGGTCGTCGGCGTGCTTGCGCACGAGGACGCGGATGAGCTTGCGGCGCAGGTTCTCCTCGCGTAGGACGGCGGAGCGCTCGCGCAGCCAGCCGACCGCGAGGACGACGAGGAGGGCGACGCCCAGCCAACCAATGATCGGGTACATGCCGCCGATCAGTTTCTTAAAGCCCATGAGCGAAGCCGCGTAGCCCACGGCAACGACGCCGACGAGGACGATGCGCATGCGAGTGGTCGACCCGCCCGAGAAGCGTCGCGCCGTCGAGTAGAACAGCGAAAAGACCGTGTTGTAGATGAGCGCGAAAATGATGAGGGTGTAGATGAAGGCGAAGGCCGGGTGGATCGAGCGCGCGATCTCGAGGGCGGGAACGTTCACGTCCCAGATGCGATCCATGTTCAGATACAGGCACAGGGCGTCCGCGCCGATGACGAGGGCGATGATAGTGCCGCCGATGCGCCCGGCGCGGCGGGCCTCGCCGATGCGTAGCACCGAGCCGCCGAGCACGAAGGCCATCGCAATTCCGTTGACGACACACAGCGCGAAGTAGTTGATCGTGGAGAGCCACAGGTTGGGCAGCGCCGGGGTGACCTGGGTGGCGGCGGCGTTCAGCTCGGCGACGCCCGGGTGCGGGGTGGCCAGCGAGTAGATGGTGAGGATCGTGATGGCGACGATGATCATGGGCGTAAAGACGCCGATCACCTTCATGATCCGGTCGAAGTCGAGGAAGGCCGTGAGGATCACGAGCACCGCGCACAGGGCGCTACCCGCCCACGCGGGCAGGCCGAACTGCTGCTCGAGGTTCGCGCCGGCGCCCGCGAGCATCACGAAGCCCATCGCGAAGCCCGAGAAGACGAGCACGACGTCGATGACGCGGCGCAGCGCCGGGTGGGTGATGCGTTCGAAGACTTCGTCGTGATGGCCGGATCGGTAGTAGGAGCCCAGCTGGAGCGCGACGACACCGAAGACGACGTTGAGGACGCCCAGGGCCGCGATGCCGATCAGGCCCTTCGCGCCGAAGGAGAGGAAGTACTGGAGCAGGTCCTGGCCACTCGCCAGGCCCGCGCCGATGACGACTCCCACGTAGGCGAAGGCGACGGAGAGGTACTTCTTGGACATAGGGTCCTTCCGATTGCGAACGTTTCACGAGGCCGAGGCCTCGTTCCACGGTAGACGCTCACCTGGGCGTCGGGTATGTCCGTGGGAAATTGTTCACGCTCACGATGAGTAACAAAGGCGTAAATGTGTACATATTGTACTAACATGACACTATGAACACACTTGCCACGACGCTCTCGACTCGCGAGCTGCGCGCAAATCTCTCCGACGTCCTCGGGCGAGCTTCCTACGGCGGCGAGCGTATCGGAGTGACGAAGAACGGCCGCCTCACTGCGATCGTGATCGGCGTCGAGGACCTGCTGGCCCTGGAAGAGCTTGAGGACGCGCGCGACCTCGAAGCCTTCCGCGAGGCGGTACGCAACGACGACGGGCAGCGCGTCAGTCTGGCCGACCTGCGCGCTGAGCTCAACGACTAGCGATGTACCGCATCGAATTCACCTCGGCGGCAGCACGCCAGATACGCAAGCTGGATCGGCAGGCGCAGGACCCTATCCGAGACATGTGAGGCCCACCCTTCATTCATGAAGGATGGGCCTCGACTTGTGCAACGACTAGGCGTTTGGCTGCCCATTCTCGAGCGCTTCTTCCACCAGTGCCTCATCGACCGGCAACTCTGCCCTCGCATAAGCTGCAGCGTCTTCCTGCGAATCCGCAATCTCTTCCGCGATCGAGCTCGCATCGCGACGCAACTCAACACCGTCGACAACGGATGCGCGGGCCAGATGACGAGCCTCGAGTCGGTCCTCATCCTTGAACTCAAGGTCATCAGCATGCTTGCGCACCATGACGCGGATGAGCTTGCGTCGCAGGTTCTCCTCGCGTAGGACGGCGGAACGCTCGCGCAGCCAGCCGACCGCGAGGACGACGAGGAGGGCGATACCGAGCCAGCCAATGATCGGGTACATCACGCCGATCAGCTTCTTGAAGCCCATGAAGGAAGCCGCGTAGCCCGCCGCAACAACAGCGATGAGGACAATGCGCAAACGAGCAGTCGAACCCCCCGAGAAGCGGCGTGCCGTCGAATAGAACAAGGAGAAAGCAGTGTTGTAGATGAGCGCGAAGATAACGAGCGTGTATCCAAACGCAAAGGCCGGGTGAACCGAGCGCGCGATCTCCAAAGCCGGTACATCGAAGTTCCAAATGCGATCGACATTGAGATAGAGGGCCACCGCATCCGCACCGAGGACCAGCGCGATGAGGACGCCGCCGATATGACCGGCGCGGCGAGCTTCACCGATGCGCAGGATCGATCCACCCAGCACGAAGGCCATCGCGATACCGCCGACAACACACAGCGCAAAGTAGTTAAGCGTGGAAAAAACAAGGTTTGGCAGCGCGGGCGTCACGTTGCGAGCAGCGGCATCGAGCTCAGCAACGCTCGCATGTGGGGTTACCAGCGAGTAAATCATCAAGACCGCAATCGCAACCATGATGATCGGCGTGAACACCCCAATCACGTTCATGATGCGATCAAAATTTAAGAACGCAGTCAGAACCACCAACACCGCACACAGGGCTCCACCCATCCACGAGGGCAGGCCGAACTGCTGCTCGAGGTTCGCTCCCGCACCCGCGAGCATCACGAAGCCCATCGTGAAGGCAGAAAAGACGAGGAGCACGTCGATAAGGCGACGAAGCGCAGGATGCGCGATGCGCTCGAAGACCTCGTCATGGTTGTCAGAGCGGTAGTAGGAGCCCAGCTGCAGGGCGACTGCACCGAAAATGACGTTGAGGACACCCAGTGCCGCAATCCCAATCAGGCCTATCGCACCGTACGCGAGGAAGTACTGGAGCAGATCCTGGCCGCTGGCTAGGCCAGCACCAACGATGACCCCGACATAAGCAAAAGCGGCGGAGAGGTATTTTTTGGACATACGTCCCTTTCGATCATAAGTATTTCGGTAGGCCGAAGCCTCATTCCACCGTAGACCTCACTTCAAACCATCAGCATCTTTATGTGCATTCGATCACTCTCATATAGAGTTGCACAGCATCGCACCACTCACCAAAAACGAGCGAAACCCCGGCCTCACTGAGCCCATACACAAGACCGCGGTCCCTCATTCAATGATGAGGAATACGAGGCACACACCTCCAAAACGACTCTAACGGGCCTGAAGGAGCTGGATCGGCGGGCGCGGCGCCTGCATCGCGTTGATCGGAGCCTCAGGATCCGCGTAACCGAGCGCGAAACCGGTAATCAACTGGTAGCCCTCGGGAATCTCGAACTCGGCCTCGACGGGCTCGCGCCAGATGGCAAGGAAGCCGATCGGGCACGAGTCAACGCCGCGCGACTTGGCGGACAGGAACAGGGTCTGGAGCATGAGACCGGCGTCCATGGCGCTCCACGGGAGCATGTCCTCGTGGACGAAGACGAAGCCCATGACGGGCGCGTCGAAGGCCGTGACGTTGCGGCGGGCAACACGGTTGCGCCCCTCGATGTCAGAGCGCTCGATACCGTGGATGCCGTAGAGGAGCTTCGCGACCTCGATCTGGGCGGGTCGCACCTCGTCCGGGTAACGCTTGCGCACGGGGAAGTCGCCGTCGGCCACGGGGATTTCAACGGTGGGATCCTCGGCCTTGCGGGCGTGGGCCTCGATCTCCTCGTCGAAGAGGCGGCCGTAGTGCTCGTGCAGGCGCTGGGCGCGCTCACCCGTGGCCAGGGCGACGCGGAAGGCGCGCGTGTTGGACCATGACGGCGCGGTCGTCGCGTCGGCGAGGATCTCGTCGAGGACCTCGGCGGGGATCTCCCGGTCTGTAAAGGCGCGCGTAGAGCGGCGCGAGGCGGTCAGGGCGGAAAAGTCGTTCGTCTGCGCGGCGAGTGTCATGCACCCAGGCTAACCCGGCTTCGCTCCCCGATCCACCCGGCCCGCCCACTGGACGGCCGTCGCTTTGCCAGCTAGCGATCCCCGTTCAACTCTCGCGAGATTCCACGCCCAGCCTCCAGCTCCGCAATACCGCGGTCAAGATGAGCAAGGTTGGAACGCGAGTAGAATCCATCAACCTCCAAAACGAAGGGAATCCGCTGTTCCCGCGCCACCTTCTTCGCAAAGATCGTGAACGCGGTATTCATAGAGAGCCCCATCTCTTTGCAGGCACGCTCCATCGCAGCCTTATCCTCAGCATCGAGTCGAACAGTCACCGTAGCGGTCGCCACGCAACACCTCCACAATCAGCATATCGATAGCGATATGCTATCAGACTGACATCATAATGAAGACTTTGAGAACGCGCTCCACCCAGAGCATGCAGAAGTACTGGCCTTACCGGGCCAGGGCCTGCTCGAAAGCCACCACGTCCTCCTCGGGCGTGGCCCACGAGGTTCCGATGCGTGCGAGGTAACGCCCGTCGGGCAGGGTCTCCCAGATGCTGTAGCGCACCTTGTCCGACAGGCGCTCATGCCCGGCCTGATCGAGGGCCACGAAGGTCAGGTTGGTCGGCGAGTCCATGGTGACGACGTAGCCGGCGCGCTTGAGGGCCTCGCGAATGCGGGCGGTCGCCTTGACGGCGGGCTCGCCGATCGTCAGGTAGAGGCCATCCTCGAAGAGCGCCTCGAACTGCACACCCAGGAGGCGCCCCTTCGCCAGGAGCGCGCCGTGCTGCTTCATCTGGGTGACGAACTGGCGGATCGATCCGCGCTCGGGGATCACCACGGCCTCGCCGAAGAGAGAGCCGCACTTGGTGCCACCAATGTAGAAGACGTCGGTCAGGCGCGCGAGGTCGGCCAGCGTCACGTCGTTGGCGGGCGAGGCCAGCGCGTATGCGAGGCGTGCTCCGTCGACGAAGAGCTTGAGGTCGCGCTCGCGACATACGGCGGAGAGCTCCTCAAGCTCCTGCAGGGAGTAGAGGGTGCCGTACTCGGTGGGCTGCGAGATATAGACGAGGGCGGGGGCGATCATGTGGTCACGCGCGCCGTCGCCCTCCCACGCCGAGCAGATGCGTTCGACGTCGGCGGCGTTGATCTTGCCTTCGACGGCGGGCGTGTCGAGGATCTTGTGGCCGCCACGCTCGACGATGCCGGCCTCGTGCATGTTGATGTGGCCGGTGTTGGGGGCGATGACGCCCTGCCAGGGCAGGAGGATCGCGTCGATGACGGTCGCATTCGTCTGCGTGCCGCCGACCAGGAAGTACACGTCGGCGTCGGGGGCCTGGCAGGCCTCGCGAATCAGGTCGCGGGCACGCTCGCAGTGCTCGTCGGTGCCGTAGCCAGAGGACTGTTCCATGTTGGTGGCGACGAGGGCATCAAGCACCCGGGCGTGCGCACCCTCCTGGTAGTCGCTAGAGAAGTTCGGCAGCGTGGCAGAAAAAGTCATTGGGCCATTATTCCATGCAGCGCCGTGCTTAGAGGCCAAACAGATCTGCGTGGGTTCCCGTCCGCGTTAGCGCTTCAACTCCGCCAGCGCGTCTTCAGCGTTCAGAGCCTCGACGCCCGGATCAGAGGCGAGCTGCTCCGCTTCCAACATCGCCAAGACCGTCTCGCGCTGCTGCTCGTTCAGACGTAGATCGAAAGGCATTCCACCCACGCGCACGCTCTGCCGCAGGAAAGCATTCACAGCGGACGTCAGATTCATACCGAGCTCCGCGTAGATCGCTTCGACCTCACGCTTAAGATCCGCATCCATGCGCACACTAAAATTCACCGTTGCCATGCGAAAACCTCCTTATGCATGTCATTATACATGCATAATATCTAAAAAAGCATGCAATCAAGGCGCAGTGAAGGGCCATCTCATGTCGACACACGACAGTACAATCAACCGCGACTCGCAGGCCTATTGGAACAAGCGGGCCGCGACGTTCACACGCAACGCGACCAGCGACTACGAGCGCTGGCTCCTGGATCTACTCGCGCTCGCGGCGGGCGAGGAGATCCTCGACATGGGGTGCGCGACGGGAACGCTCGCCGTCCCCCTCGCCCGCGCCGGGCACCGCGTCCACGGCTGCGACTTCGCCGAGGCGATGCTCACGATCCTCGACGAGCGCGCGACCGCCGACAAACTGCCGATCACCTCCCACCTGCTCGCATGGGAGGACGACTGGGAGGAAGCGGGCTTGGGTGAAGACAGCGTGGACGCTGCTTTCGCCTCGCGTTCTCTCATGAGCGGGGACACCTTCTCCGCCGTGCGCAAGCTCGACGCGGCGGCACGCTCACGCGCGGCGGTCGTCGTGCCGGGCAGCTCCCTCCCCTCTCGCGACCCGCGCCTGCTCACCTACCTGGGGCGCTCGACGAGGCACCCGCGCATCGTCCGCGACGTGACGCGAGCGCTCGCTGCCCTGGGACGCGTCCCGATTTTCGCGACCACGCAGACCTTCCGTCCCATGCGTTTCTCCTCCTTCGCCGAGGCCCGAGCGGACCTTCGCCGCCTGGCTGGCCCCGAGCCGTTCACCCCGCGCGAAGAGAGACTCTTCGACGCCTACGCCGCCCAACACTTCGCGCGCGAAGCCGCCACCAACGCCTCGGGCGAGAGCGAGGACCAGTGGATCCTCGACTACAAGTTGCCCGTCACCTGGGTATTTATCGGCTGGCGCACCGATGGGAGCGCGTGGGCGTAACGGGCCCCGGCCTCGTTCCTCTCAGCCACCTTCTTAGTCCGCGTCCGGGCGACGCCTGCGCGCCTTGACTTCGCCGCGCCTCTTCTTGTCGGCAAGGCGGCGCAGCTTCGACGCGCGCGTCGGCTTCGTCGCCCGACGAGGCGTGGGCGGGGTGAGCGCTGCACGCAGGACGTGCGCGAGGCGCTCGCGGGCGGCCGTGCGGTTGCGGCGCTGGGAGCGGTGCTCGGCGGCGGTAATCGTGAGGACGGTTCCGCTCAGGCGTTCATCGAGCTCGCGGAGGGCACGCTCGCGCTGCTTCTCGTTCAGAGCGACCGTCGTCGCCAGATCCAGGCTGAGTTGGACACGCGAATCTGCCGTATTGACGCCCTGGCCGCCGGGACCCGACGCGTGAGAGAAACGCTCGATCAGCTCCCCCGCGGGCACAACGAGGCCGCGCGGGCAGCCGGGCCCGGCGGGAATGCGCAGATCGTCCATGGGACTAGTGTGCACTACCCGCCCGGGCCTCGTTACTTCATGAGCTCAGCGACCCGCTTCTTCAGGTCGGGCAGCACGTCAGTGTCGAACCAGGGGTTCTTCTTCATCCACATCTGATTGCGCGGCGAGGGGTGGACCAGTGGGAAGTACGTGGGCAGGTAGTGCTTGTAGTCGCGCACGACGTCCGTGAGGGAGGCCGAGGACTTCAGGTCCAGGTAGCGCCTGGTCGCGTATGCGCCGACGAGGATCGTCATATCCAAGTGCGGCATCAGCTCGAGCAGGCGCGGGTGCCACTTGTCGGCGAAGTCCTTGCGCGGTGCCAGGTCGCCGCTCTTGCCCGTGCCCGGGAAGTAGAAGTCCATGGGGATGATCGCGAGCTTGCCCGAGTGATAGAACGCGTCGCGGTCGATGCCCATCCAGTCGCGCAGCCGGTCGCCGCTGCGGTCGTTCCACACGATGCCCGTTTCTTCGGCAACGCGCCCGGGTGCCTGGCCGACGATCATGATGCGACAATCGGGGCCCGCGTAGAACAGCGGGTCGATTCCACGCTTCGTGAACGAGGCGTTCTCGGGATCGTTTTTGATATCGTCAGCGATTTTCTGGAAGCGCGGATCCGTGATCTCCGGTGTCATACCCCCAGCGTATGCCACGTCCGCAGACAAACCGCTACCAACACGTCGGAGGTCACACGCTGCACACACGCCATAGTTCCCCACAAATGTCGCATGCAATTCCCCGAACACCCCTTTTACAAACCCCGCACAAACCCCGGAATTTCAACGATCACAATTCAAATCCTGAAAGACTCGCGGGGGAATTGCATGCGAAATGGGATAGAAGGCGTCGCGCGGGAAGGACCACACCGATTGGTAGCGACGCATCGGGCGGGCATAGAGTGGAGCGCATGAGGACAGCTGAAGGCATGACGACGAACGGGCTGAGGCGCAGCCAGTGACAACACGACTCGTACGGAAAACCAATAGGTTCCGCATCACCGCCATCACCGCACTGTGCCTGCTCGCCCTCCTGGGGGTCACCTCGTTCGCGCTCAACCGCTCAGGCAACCGACAGAAAGACCCCACGGCCATTGCCTATGAAGAGGACGAGGACCCCCTGCCCGAGGGCGTCGCCTCACTCATGGACACAGCCAAGTCTCTGCACGGCACGATCGACACGATCACCTACGAGCAGAGCTACGAGGGGACGACTTACACCAAGCAGGCCTACGTGTACGTTCCCGCGTCCTACGCCTCGGACACACCCGCGAACATCCTCTATCTGACGCACGGCTGGTGGGGGAACGCCGCCGGTCTGGCTGATGGCGTTTCACCCGTCGTCGACGAGCTGGAGAGCGACGGCAAGGCTGCACCGACGCTGGTCGTTTTCGCGACCTACTATCCGGATCGCTCGTTCGCGACGGATGACTACGAGGAGGACTACACCCTCAATCGCTTCTTCGCGACGAGCGAGATCGATACTCTGATCGACACCGTCGAGTCCCGCTACACCACGTTCGCCCGCGGCGACACCTCCGACCAGTCGCTGCGAGCCTCGCGCAAGCACCGCGCATTCGGCGGTTTCTCGATGGGCGCGACGACCACGTGGGATGTTTTTGCCTTGCGTCCGCAGTACTTCTACGGGTACATGCCGATGGCCGGCGAGTCGTGGATCGGACGCGAGGAGGAAGCGGATTCCCCGCGCATCGCCGAGCTGGTGACCGCCGGCGTCGAGCGTGCCCACTACGGGCCACGCGACTTCCTCATTCTTGCCTCGGTCGGCTCGGAGGACCCGGCCCTGTGGGACATGACCCCGCAGATTGATGAGCTCCACGAGGACTATCCCGACCTCATGACCGAGGACAGCCTGCAGCTGTGGATCGACGACGGCGAAACCCACTCAATGACCTCGATCGCCAACCAGGTCGAGCACAACCTACCGCTGCTTTTCCCAGCCAAGTAGGGCGCGCAGCCCACGCAGCGTGAGCGCAACACACGCAGCCCCGGCCTCGTTCCTTTTCTCAGGGACGAGGCCGGGGCTGGCTTACAGAGCAGAGGGTCTTATGCGCGGGGCTGACGCTCGGCCCACTCGCCGAGGCTCACGCGCGGACCCGTGAAGAACGGAGTGTCCTCGCGCACGTAGAGGCGCGCCTCGGTGTAGCGCTGGGCGTGCATGACGCCCTCGAGGCGGTCAAGGGTGTCGGCCTCGAACGCGAGCACCCACTCGTAGTCGGAGAAGCCGAAGGCGGACAGGGTCGAGCCCTTGACGTCCGGGTACTGCGCGAAGCCGTTGCGGCCGTGTTCGGCCATGATGCGGGCGCGCTCTTCGGGGGCCTTGAGGTACCAGTCGTAGGAGCGCACGAAGGGGTAGACCATCGCCCAGTCGCGGGGGGCGACGCCGCCGAAGCAGGCGGGAATGTGGCGCTTGTTGAACTCGGCGGGGGTGTGCAGGCCCATGCAGGACCACACCGGGTCCAGGAACTTGCCCAGCGCCGACGCGCGCAGGCGGTGGTAGGCGTCCTGCAAGACCTGCGGGTCGTCGTCGAGCCACCACACCATCAGGTCAGCCTCAGCGCGGAAGCCCGAGACGTCGTAGAAGCCGCGGATTTCCGCGCCTGCGCCCTTCACGTAGTCCAGGGATTCAGCGACGATACGGCCGCGCTCGGCATCGTCGGCGGGCAGTGACTCACCCAGCGCGAACACGGAGTAAAGGGCGTAGTGCTGCTTGTTGTTGACCTCGTCGAAGTCGATGTCCGTCGCGTCGCGCGGGTCGGTGACGCGGGCGTGAGCGGCGTGCGAGTGGGGCGTCGCCTCGGTGCCCGCGTGACGGGCCTGGTGGCGCGCGGCGTGCTCACCGACGCGGTCCGGCACTCCTGCGGGATGTCCCGGATTTTCCGGGTTCTGCTCGGGCGGCACGACGGCGTGGGGATGCGGGGTAGACATGGAGTCCTCCTTGGTTGTGGCTGGTTGACCGGCGGCTCGGGCGTGCGCGCCGGAAGAATGAGGGGTGGGTGCGACGCCGGGATGCCCACCAGCGCCGGAGGGCGAGGCATGGCCGGGGCGCGCCGGGGAGAGGCAGCAGTCGCTCGGGCAGACAGTATGGAAGGGGCCGGTGCCCGTCACGGTGACTGGTACGGGCAGCTCGCCTCGCGCCTGGGCTGCGCGCTCTTCGAGCACGTCCACCAGGGAGGACACGAAGCCCGGGTCGGTCGAGACGGTGTCGGCGCGCTCGTAGGGGATCCCCAGGCGCGCGGCCGTCTCCTTCGCCTCGGTGTCGAGGTCGTAGACGACCTCCATGTGGTCGCAGATGAACCCGATCGGGACGACAACGGCGCCGGTCAGCGGCGTTGTGTCGGCGGCGATCTCCTCGAGGAAATCGTTGATATCGGGTTCGAGCCAGCGGGCCTGCGGGGGCCCAGACCGCGAGCAATACACGAGGTCGTAGCCCAAATCCTCGCGGCCGAGGACGCGGCGCAGCTCCGGCATGATCGCTTGGATAAGGGCGTGATGCTGGGCAACGTAGCTGATTTCGGTTGCAGGCGTCCCCGCCGGCGACGAGGCCTCGCTCCCCTGTTGCTCGGCGCGACCGCCCGAGGCCGCCACGGCCTCGTCGAATGTCGAGCGGAACGGGAAGGGCGAGGATCCCGCCTCCATGCTCACGGGGATGGAGTGGGTGACGAAGATCAGGCGGATCCCGTCCGCGTCGACACCGCGTGCCGCGAGGGCCTCCCACGCGCGCCGGACGGATGCGATCTGCGCGCTCGCCATGCCGGGGGTCGAGTAGTAGGGACGCACCTTGTCCAAGATGATGTCGGCGTCAGGATTGTCGGCGCTATCCTCGGCCCCCAGGACGATATCGCCCCACTTGTCGCGCAGAGCTGCCGCGGCCTCGGCAAGGTCTTCGCGGTACTGGCGACACCCCGAGTACGAGGCGTAGGCCGAGGTGGGCAGGACGAGGATGCGTCGGGCGCCCGCCTGGGCGAGTTCGTCGAGGCCTTCGGTCACGAAAGGGTGCCAGTTGCGGTTTCCCCACCCGACGGGGATGTTGTGCCCGCGGCGGGCGAGCTCGGCAGACAAGTCCGCGATCAGGCGCTGGTTACAGGCGTTAATGGGAGAGACCCCGCCGAAGCGCTTGTAGTGGGCGGCAACCTGAAGCAGGCGCTCGTCGGGGATTCCGCGACCGCGCGTCGCGTTACGCATGAACGGCAGGACATCCTCCTCGCCGTTCGGGCCACCGTAGGACAGCAGCATGATCGCGTCGTAGGTATCCATACCTGGCACTTTCAGTCCTCCTTCAGGCCGAGCGTTGTCAGTGTAGGGCTGCTTCCCTCCCCCACGCAGCGACAGATTGTCAGAAAAACGCGGTCATTCGATGGTTTTCGCCCTGTTTTCGGCGCCCACTTGCACCCATAAGTTAACACTGTTAACCTGTGTCGCGACACAAAGTTAACAGCGTTAACCGATGGGAGAGAAACCGTGTCACACCCACACGCTCCGGCCTTGGAGGCTCAAGACATACGTAAGAGCTACGGCACCCACGAGGTCCTGCGCGGGGTCGACCTGCGCGTCGAACCCGGACAGATCCTCGGCCTGCTCGGACGAAACGGGGCCGGCAAGTCCACGCTCATCACGATCCTGTGCGGCCTGCGCCGAGCCGACTCCGGAAGCATCAGCATCTGCGGCCACCGCCCCTCATCCGCCGAGGCCGCACAGTCAATCGGGTACGCGCCCCAAGACCTCGGCATCTACCCCGACCTGAGCGTCGCCCAGAATCTCGCGGCTTTCGGCGAGCTGCACGGACTCGGCCGACGCGAGGCGGCCTCGCGCGCCGGCGAGGTCATGGACCTCCTCGGACTGAGCGAGAAAAGCGGTCAGCGAGCCTCACACCTGTCGGGCGGGCAGCAGCGCAGGCTCCACGCAGGCATGGCGATCATGCACCGCCCGCGCCTGGTCTTTATGGACGAGCCGACCGTCGGAGCGGACGTGGAGGCGCGCAGCCAGATCCTGCGCGCGGTCCGCCGCCTCGCCGACGAGGGCGCGGCCGTCGTCTACACCTCGCACTACCTCGCCGAGTTCGAGGAGCTCGGCTCCGACATCGCGATCCTGAACGAGGGGCGCATCGTCGCAAGCGGCACGCTCGAGGACATCATCGCTGGCCACGGGCGCGCCGAGGTCACCCTCGAGTTCGACCGTCCCGTTCCCGCAGTCGACGGGTGGGACGCCGACGGGACGGCCCTCCGGCACGTCGGGGACGAGGCCGACCCGGGTTCGCGGATCGGCGAAGCCCTAGCATCGCCCACCCTTCAAGGCGCGCGCCTGACCGACGTGCGCATCACGCAGGCCAGCCTGCACAACGCGTATCTGCAGATCATCAAGGAGAGTGACCATGTCGCAGCTTAAGCAAATCGGGGCCATGACCCGCCTGAACATCCGCCTGCAGCTCACCGACCCGGCGCCCACGCTCATCCTGACGGTCATCCCCCTCGTCTTGATCCCCTTCATGATGCCGGCGTTCAAGTCGATGCTCCTGGCCGACGGTTACACCGGCGTCACGGGTGCCGAGCAGGCGGTTCCGTCGATCGCGATCCTCTTTTCGTTCCTGGCGGTGCAAAACATCATCGGATCGTTTTTCAACGAGCGCTCGTGGGGCACGTGGGAGCGCCTCGAGGCCTCCCCCACCTCGCGCGCATCCATCCTGACAGGCAAGGCCCTGGTTGCCTTCCTCATGCAGACCGTCCAGATCGCGGTTGTCCTCGCGCTCGGCGCCCTCATCTTCGGGTACCGGCCGACCGGATCCCTCGTCGCACTCGCTGCGGTTCTTCTCAGTTTTTCCGCAGTCCTGTCGGCGCTCGGCGTCGCGCTCGCGCTGTGGTCTCGCAGCCGCGACGCGGCCCTGTCCCTGTCGAACATCATCGGCATGCTGGCGGCCGGCATCGGTGGTTCTTTCTCCACGGTCTCTTCGTTCCCGGATTGGGCGCAGCACGCCGCGCGCCTGTCCCCCGCATACTGGGCGATCACGGCGATTCACGAGGTGAGCCTGGACGGAGCAAGCCTGTCGGACGTCGGGACACGGATCGGTGTCCTGTGGGGTTTCTTCGCCGTGATCGCGGGGCTGGCACTGGTACAGTTCCGTTATCACAGGGAGTAATGACCACCGAAGCGGAGAGTCCATGCCGTCGTCACGTCAGCGCGCACTATCGCGAGACATCATCTTGTCGAGCGCGCTCGACTTGGTCGACGAGGAGGGGCTCTCCGCTTTGTCCCTGCGGTCCTTGGGTAAGCGCCTCGGCGTCTCCCAGGCCGCTTTTTATCGCCATTTCCCCGACAAGGCGGCGCTCCTAGAGGGTATCGCCGAGCAGGTCTGGCGCCTCACGTTCGAGGCCTTCCTGGGCCGCGTGGACGACGGGGCGGTCGGCGCGGAATCGACGCCCACACCCGAGGCATCTGCACCGACCGACGGAGCCCCGGCCTCGCCCCTGTTGATGTACATGCGCGCCTACGCGCATTGCCTGGCTTCCACGCTGCGTTCCCACCCGGGCGCGGTCATGCTGCTGCTCACGCACCCGATGTCGACGCCCGAGCAGCTCGCGCTCCTGGCTCGCGTGTTCGTGACGCTCGCCCGGCGCGGTTTCACGCCGAACGCGGACATGCTGGGGCTCGTGAACGCCGTGTCGATCTACACGACGGCCTTCGTCGCCGCCGAGGTCGTTCCGCCCGTGGGCGGCTCCCCCGAGCAGCCGGTCGACCTGTCGGCCGCGAGCGCTGCCCTCGATCCCGAGGATGCGCAGGCGCTGCGCCCGCTCATCGAGGACCTTCTGGACGGCCGCTACGATTTCAACGCCCAGTTTGAGCGCGGCCTGGAGGCGATCCTGCGCGGCTGGGCCTAGCTGACCAGTGTTTCGACCTCGCGCACGATGCGCTTGGTGCCGCCCAGAGAGGACAGTTCCTCGCGCAGTCCCCGGATTCCCGAGGCCAGGGCCGGTTCATCGACGAGTCGGCGGGCGGCGCGCGCGATGAGCGTCGGCTGGGAAGCGCGCACGGTCAGGCCGCAGCGCGCGTTGTCCACGGCCTCGGCGTTGAATTGGCGTTCGAAGACGCGACCCGGGACGATGACCTGGGGGACGGCGGAGGACAGGGCGTCCATCATTGAGTTTTGCCCGCCATGGTGCACGAAGACGCAGGCGCGTGGCAGGAGCTCGGCGAAGTCGAAGCGGGGCGCACAGTACACCGTGTAACCACCTGAGACCTGGGTGGCCTCGGGCACGCCCGCGACGTACACGTCGCATCCGAGGGCCTCGGCGAGCTCTCGCCCGGCGCGCACGGCGACGCCCGCGGGGACGCTTCCCGCGCCGAGGTAGACGAGGGCACAGTCGCGATTCTTCGCTGTCAGGGCGGGTGGCTCGTCGAGGAACCCGCAGTAGACGGCCCGCTCCCCTGGGCGCGGTTCCAGGGTCGGGCAGCTCGGGATGAAGCGGCGCCGCATCCCCTCAAGGACCGTCAGGGACGAGGCCGGGGCGGGCATGCCCATCTCGCGCAGGAGGCGTCGAATGCCCGCGGATTTGCGCGGGTTGGAAGCATAGGAGGCGGTCGTCGGCTGTGAGCTGCTGCCCACGCAGGGGATGGCCTCGGCGCGGGCGGCGATGACGGCGGCGAGACTGAATTCGGAGTAGACCACGTCGGGGCGCGCGGCTCGCATCTGGGCGCGGAGCGTATCGACGGCCGCGCGCGTGTAGCGCTCGTCGAGAGCGCCGGTCAGCCAGAGGACTTCCTCGAAGCTGCGCACGGGCTTGCGGCCCATGAGTCCGAGGCGCGAGGCCAGGGGGAAAGTGTGGCGGGCGATGGCCTCGGGAAGGCCGAGGGGCGAGGGCACCGGAATCTCGAGCGTCGGAGCGATGGGATCCGCGCAGTTGCCGTCATCTCCCCACGCGAGCGTGACCTCGTGGCCACCATCCCGGAAGGCGCGGGCGACGCGCTGCGCGCGCGACCACGGCCCGCCCATCCGCGAGCGGGCGACCATGGGAACGACGAGAACCTTCACGATTCAAGGGTACGCCGCTCGCAACACGGCGCAGACACTCACAGAGCGCCATAACCCCGCCCGGCCTCGTGTCACCTGACAAACGAGGCCGGGGCGACGTCCGCGCAGATCACCGCGAAAACGACGAAGACCTTCACAAGCCCAGGTCAGATTGCTCAGGAGCACTACAAAACCTTGACCGGTAAACTGGCTCTGGTCACGGTCAGAACCCACGCGAGGAGGCACCCATGGACCGGCGAGATCGCATCCGAGGAGCAATGATCGGCTGCGCCGCAGGAGACGCACTGGGTTACCCGGTCGAAAGACTCTCAGAGACCGCGATAGCCGAACGCTACGGGCTCCGCGGAATCACCGACTACGACTTGGACGAGAACGGAACCGCGCGTATCACCGCAGACACACAACTCATGCTGCTCAGCGCAAATGGGATCCTCTTCGCTCACACGCGAGGAGCCCTGCGCGGGATCATGGCCCCTGTGTACCAGTATTTCGACGCTTTCTACTTTGACTGGTACCGGGTGCAGACAACCGAACGTGCATCCCGAAGTCGGGTGGGATGGATCAGCGCCTACCCTTCGTCGTCCGCACAGCGCGCTCTTTCTCCCACCTCCATGAAGGTCTTTAGTTCCGATAAGTTCGGCTCAATGGATGAGCCCGTCAATGATTCCAAAGGCTCCGGATGCCTGCTGAGGGCCGTTCCCATTGGCCTGTCCTACTCCGACGACCCCGCCTATATTCTCGACCTGGCGGCAAACACGGCTGCCCTCACACACGGCCACAAACTTGCTTGGATATCGTCGGGGGCACTAGCCCTCATCATCTCACTCATCATTCACCAGGAGCTCTCCATCACCGAGGCCGTCAACCAAACACTGAAGGCTCTGGAGGAGACCTTCCCCGATTCCCGCACCACGGTCGTGTACGAGTTGTTGCGGAGCATCCGCCCGGCGGTGTCGCTCGCTTCCTCAGCCTCAAGTGACCTGGACGCCATCCATTCCCTCGGCGAGGGGTGGGTCGCCGAGGAGGCTTTAGCGATCGGCCTCCTCTGCGCACTGCGCCACGAAAACGACATTGCAGGAGCGATGACTTTCGCTGCCAACCACGGAGGCAACTCCAACACAACTGCGGCGATCGCAGGCATGTTGGTGGGAGCACGTATTGGCTTCAGCGCGATCCCCGACAGGTTCGTTGACAGGCTCGAGCTCGTCGATGTCATCCTCGAGCTCGCCGACGACGTCACCACAGACTGTCCAATGTCCGATTGGGGCCCGAGTAATCCAGTGTGGGAACACAAGTACATCTACAGCGATTACGCGTATTGGCGCAGGCGGAACCCAGACATCGGGAAAGGCCCACAAGAGGAAACTGACTAGGGATGGAGTGTCCCTAGTCAGTTCACCATAAGGCGCGAGTCTTTAGTCGAGCTCGGTCAGAATGGCCTCGATCTCGTCCGTCAGGGCGTTTTGCTGCGACGCCGTCAGATAGTGCGATGTCCGGATGATGACCGTACCCAGCACCTTGTGTGACCCCGTATCAAACACTCCCTGCCCATCGAAACTCGCCAGGTAGCTATTTCGCTTATTAGCATCCTCGACGGTTCGATAGACCTCAATGCACCCTCCACTGTCGGTTCCAATCTGAATCGAAGGTAGCGTTGAATCGACTCCCTCAACTCCCTCTACGCCACTGAAATGAAAGTAGACTGCCGCCGTGTAGCCTCCAGCCTTGTTCAGTTGCCTGTTGGGGTCATTGCCTTCGGTGACAGGCTCGATGTCCGACACCCCAGGCACTTTCCCCAGACGCGACACCACGAAATCCTGGGAAGGAGCCGTCACCTGTCCGAGCTGGCGAACGCTCTTGTCGAAGGCCTGCGAAGCATCCGCGAGGGCTTTGGACTGGGCCGTGTAGTCGAGCGGCTGCTTAAGTGCCTCGGTCGCCGCCTCAATATCGGAGGTCGACGAGGGCATCTCGGGAACCGCCCTGAGCGTAAGGCCAGCGTCGGCCACTGCAGCCGTTAGAGCATCTTGCGTCGCCACATCAAGCGGCTTGTCCCCCTTATCGAGCGACTGCTGAGCGGCATCAATCTCGGTTTGCAGCGCACTGTTCTTCTCCTGCACCTGTGCAGCTGCCGCCTCGAACGCCTTGACGGCCCGGTTATGAGGGGCAATGACAAACACGTAGACGCAGGCGACAACAGCAATGAGCGCAAGAACGCCCGCAACAACGATGTACTTCACCTTCCCCGTCTTCTTCGAGGTTTCCTCTGCTACTTCTACTCCACTCATTGCAACGCTCCTTCACGTCCATATATCGCCGAGCAATCATCACTGTTCTGTGGGCGACAGTGCCCCAGTGTCATTTTGTCCACGACTGGCAGTCCTGTGTCCCAAGAGCAGACTACAACCTTTTCCGGTATTCACTTACTAAACAAGGCTAGTGTTTCGTGACATCCCATCACCGCCGCCTTGAGGTTATTTCTGTCGGCCATCGATGCATTCTGCTCACTACACGACCAACTACACCCAGACCTCGTTCATCCTCCCCACCACGAGGTCAGGACTGAGCACCGGGACCAACCCACTGCGATATCCCGGCTAAGCTGAATCTCAACCACACGCAGTCCTGTAGCGCACCCACGCACCGATGCGAGGGAGGCCCACCGTGAACACCGACAAGATCGAGGACGTCATGTCCGAGCTACTGGGTCAGGGCTATCAAATCGTCTGGGAGGACGGCACCCTCTCCCCCGCCATCGACTGGGTCGACTGGATCGAAGATCCGGAGGATGAGGACAAGGAGAAGGTCGAGGTCACCTTCCAGGACGGCTCAACCCGCACCTTCGACAAGGGCGTTCCCATGCGCCAGATCTGGCACGAGGACGTCGACTGAAGGCCTCAGCAATCAACAACAGGAGCCACTTGCCGCCGCTTCCTGGTGGAGTGCCTCAACGACGTGCGCCCTAGCCTGCGATCTGCGGGGATCCCCGTGGAATGCCTCCACGCTACGCCCTTCGTCGTGCACATCATCAAGGTGACGCCCACGCGCTTCGACCACATCGCCGTCACGTTGAAGGAACAAGGTTTCTCCCCGCACCAGCACGACAACTGCTGAATCCACACCTAGGGCGCGGTAGCGCGAACAATCCACTCACCCGACCGGGGACTACCCTGGCGTTCGAGGAAGCCTTCCTCTTTGAGCTGCGCGACCATGCGCTCTGCGCTTCGCTTCGAGCAGCCAAGGTACTGCGCGAGCTGGGCGACAGTGGAGCGCGAGTTATCGCTCAGGAAAGCAAGCGCGCGGGCGCGCTCCGCATCTGCTGCACTCTCGGGCCGCGCGTACGGAAGTATGGCCTCCCTGATTGCTTCGAGCATGAATTCCACGAAATCCTCGCACGAGCCGGCCGCGCCCGAGCGAGCCAAGGCCTCGTAGTATCCAGCCTGCCGCCTCCTGATCGCAGACTCGATGGGCACCCAGGCCAGCACCGGACGCCACCGCGACAACAGTAGCGTCTGCCAGAGCCGTCCCATCCGGCCATTCCCATCTGAAAAGGGGTGGCAGAACTCGAACTCGAAGTGGAAGACACACGAGGCAAGCAGCGGGTGCAGGCGTGTCGTACGCAGCCACTCGAAGAGGCCTGCCATGACCTCGGGGACGTAGACAGCCGGAGTCCCGGCATGGATGAGGGTATCCCCGTTGAACACACCGACATTACCGGAGCGGAAGCGCCCAGCATCGGGAACGAGGCCGCCCATCATCACGCGATGAACCCGCAGCAATTCTTCCACCGAATGAGGATCCAGCTCAGGAACGAGATCGTAGGCGATGCGCGCGTTTTCGACTTCGAGGATGTCGCGCCGGTCTCCGAGAACCCGCTTGCCGTCGATAATCGCGCTCACCGCGCGTTCGTCTAGTTTGTTCCCTTCGATGACGAGCGAGGAGTAGATCGTCTGGATCCGCAGCTCCCGACGCAGCATCGGGCTGGTCGACAAGGGGGCTTGAGGCGACAGCATGCCGACGAGTTCAGCGATCTCCATGCACAGCGCATCGATCGCGTCAGTGCGTTCAAATGACGGTTCGTAGGCCATGACCACCTCCTATTACCGCCACAATTATACCGCCACTGGCGGTAATCGCGTGGCACTAAAGGGCAGATGACCCACACAACGGCAGGAGGCCTCGTCCATTGACGAGGCCTCCTCGAAGTTAGCTCTTCACGCTCGTTGCCTTCGGATACGGGATCACCTCGAGATGCCCGGAGACGAGCTCCCCCAGGAACAGTAGTGTCCCGCATAGTGGTGTAACCGTGTGGTGGTCGGCCCGTTTGATATGGGTGCGGTCACCGTGTGATCCTTC